>CAZBIG010000132.1:0-7745 GCA_964491865.1 uncultured Neomegalonema sp.
CCCGGGCCGCCGGCGGGCCGGCCGCGCGGCTGTTGGTGGCCAAGCGCAAATCGTCCTGCGCCACCGCCGCGCTCGCCGAAGCCGACGCCGCCGCCGACGCCGAGACCGCGCCTCGAGGCCCCGACGGCGCGCTTGAGCCGCGTCTCGCGGCCCTCGAGACCGCCGTCGCCGCCGGGCCGCCGGGGCGCCCCCGGGGCCGCCTCGCGGTGGTGGGCGTGGGCCCCGGCGCGTCCGACTGGCGCACGCCCGAAGCGTCGCGCCTGATCGCGGAAGCCGACGAGCTGGTCGGCTACGGTCTCTATCTCGACCTGCTCGGCCCGTCGGCCGCCGGCAAGACCGCGCGCGCCTTCGCGCTCGGCGACGAGGAGGCGCGCTGCCGATACGCGCTCGAAGCGGCCGGCGCCGGGCGTTCGGTGGCGCTGATCTGCTCGGGCGACGCGGGGATTTACGCCATGGCCGCGCTGGTGTTCGAGCTGCTCGACCGCCCCGAGGAGGGCGGCGGGGTTTCGGCGGCGGCGCGGCGGGCCGAGATCCGCGTCGCGCCCGGCGTCTCGGCGCTGCAAGCGGCCGCGGCGCGGGCCGGGGCGCTGCTCGGCCACGATTTTTGCGCCATCTCGCTGTCGGACCTGCTGACCCCGCGCGAGACCATTTTGGCGCGCCTCTCCGCCGCGGCGGCCGGCGACTTCGTCGTCGCGCTCTACAACCCGGTTTCGAAGACCCGTCGCGATCTGCTGCCCATGGCCCGCGACATCCTGCTGACCGGGCGTCCGGCCGACACCCCCGCGCTGCTCGCCGCGGATCTCGGACGCCCGGCCGAGCGCCTGCGCCGCCGGACGCTCGGCGCGCTCGACCCCGACGAGATCGACATGCTGACCGTGGTGCTGATCGGCTCGTCGGCGAGCCGCGCCTTCCGCGTCGGCGACGTTTCGGCCGGCGCCGAGGGCTGGCGGCTCTACACGCCCCGCGGCTATGCGCGCAAACGCGTCGACCCGGCGCCCGGCGATCGCGGGGGCGCGCCATGACGGTTCATTTCATCGGCGCGGGTCCGGGCGACCCCGACTTGATCACGGTGCGCGGGCTGCGGCTGATCCGCGCCTGCCCCGTCTGTCTGTACGCGGGCTCGCTGGTGCCCCCGGCGGTGGTGGCCGAGGCCGGCGCGGACGCGGATCGCCCGGCGCGCGTGATCGACACCGCCGGGCTTGATCTCGACGCCATCATGGCCGAGATCGCCGCGGCCGACGCGGCCGGCCTGTCGGTCGCCCGCGTGCATTCGGGCGATCCCTCGCTCTACGGCGCGATCGCCGAACAAATCCGCCGGCTTCGGGCGCTCGGGGTCGGATACGACGTCACCCCCGGCGTGCCCGCCTACGCCGCCGCCGCCGCCGCCCTCGGTCGAGAGCTGACCATTCCCGAAGCGGCTCAGACGCTGATCTTGACGCGCACCGCGATGAAATCCTCGGCCATGCCGCCGGGCGAGGAGCTCGAGAATCTCGGGCGGACCGGCGCGACCCTCGCGATCCATCTCTCGATCCGCAATCTGCGCGAGATCGAGCGCGCGCTGATCCCCCATTA
Organism: uncultured Neomegalonema sp.; assembly: GCA_964491865.1. GTDB lineage: Bacteria > Pseudomonadota > Alphaproteobacteria > Rhodobacterales > Rhodobacteraceae > JBCBRF01. The sequence goes on from CAZBIG010000132.1 coordinate 1,573, forward strand.
CGGGGCCGAGTGTCCGGCGATTATCGCCTATCGCGTCGGCTGGCCCGACCAGGCCTTTTTGTTCGGCACTTTGGCGACGGTGCGCGAGCAGGCGCGCGCCGCCAAGATCACCCGGACCGCCTTGATATTCGTGGGCCGCACGCTCGGCGACGCGGCCGCGACGCGGCCCGACTTCCCCGACAGCGCGCTCTACGCCCCCGCCCGGGCGCATCTGTTGCGACCGAAAGCCGGCCGCGCCGGCGACGGCTGACGCGAGACGGCGCTTCCACGAACCGCGCCGCCGCTCTAGCGCTTCACGGCGTCGGTCGTTCCGGCGGGCGTTCAGCGGCCGCCGGCGCGGCGGGCGCGCAAAGACGGCGCGTCGCTCGAGACGCGAACGCGCCGCGCACAGCGAGAGGGCGCGCGGATGAGCGAGCTTTGGACGACGATCCTCGACTGGCGGCCTTCCCTCGGCCCGTCGGAGTGGGTGGCCGCGCTGTCGGCCTTCGTCGCGCTCGCCTCGGCGGCGATCAGCGTGCGGGTGTTGAACCGCCAGTTGCGCATCCAGCTCGAACAGGTCCGCGCCGCGGTCGACGCGGACAAGCATCTGTGGTTTCGCGAGGTCTTGCGGGCCTTCGCCGACCTGAAGGCGCTGGCGGCCGGCGGTCCGGCCGCCTTCCCCGAGCCCGACTGGACCCGCCGTCGGATCCAGGCGCGCGAGACCCTTTCGGCGCTGGCCGATGAAGGCCGGCTTTATTTCCCGAATTTCATCGACACGGCGCACGGCCGCCATAAGCAGCCGGCGTTCCGAGGGTGGCGGCAGCCCGCGCTCGACGCCATCCTGGTCGCCCATGATTTGGCGGCGCATCTGTGCGACGCGCCGGATGTCGACGCGACGCGGGCGAAACAACTGCTGTTCGACGCGCGCCGGGTGTTCGTGTCGGAAGTCCAGAGCGCGATCGATCCGCGTCGGCGCGAAGCGCTGTGGACTTCGGCGCGCAAGCGCCGCCGGGCGTATCTGCGCAAGAGCGACTTGGCCGATTTCGACTCCGTCGCCGCCCTGCTCGAGGGGTTGCACCGGCTGGGCGCGACAATGCCGTCTTTTCGCGGGCATGAGCAGAGCCCGGAACAGCAGGACCAGGGCGGCCGCGACGAGACGCCTCGGCGCGCCCCCTGACCCGCCGCGGCGGGCCGTCCCGCCAAAGGGCTCAAAGCCGGCGCGGCGCCGGTGTCGCGCCGCGTCGCGACGCGCGCTCTCAGAGGCGCGGATCCGGCGTCGCTCGCAGGCGGTCATGCGCCGTCCCCGCCGCTGCGCCGCGCCGGCTCGAACGGCCGGTCAGTCGGCCATGGGGCGATCACGTGCGCGAAGGAGCCCGAGACCCGGCCGATCCGGCGCCCGATGGGGCCGAGCGGCGCGCCCGCCGCGTCGAACGCGTCGAACAGCGCGTCGGCCTGTCGCCCGCCCGGCGCGACCGCGCCTTGGCCGATTTCAGTGGCGTAATGGAACTCGTGCCCGGCGAGCGGCCCGGCGAACGGCGCCCCCGACCGCGGCGCCAGTCGCCGATAGCCGAGATGGAGCCGCCGCTCGGCGAAGGACGTCTCGACGGGCAACAGGTCGAGCATGGCGTGGCGCCGCCCGTCCGCATCCACGAGCCCGCGCCCAAGCGCCATATAGCCGCCGCATTCGCCGTAGATCGCCGCGCCCCGCGCCGCGGCGGCGCGCATGCCGGCGCGGAAACCGTCCGCCGCCGCCAACCGCCCCGCATGAAGCTCGGGATACCCCCCCGGCAGGAACACCGCGTCCGCCGAGGCGTCCGGCGGCGCGTCCTCGAGGGGCGAGAACGGCAAGATCTCGGCCCCGCAGGCGCGCCACGCCGACATCAGGTGCGGATAAGCGAAGGCGAAGGCCGCGTCCTCGGCCACCGCGATCCGCGCGCCGAGCGGCTGCGGCGCCGCGCTCTCGGGCGCGTCCGGGGCCCGGCAGGGCGCCGCCGCCGCCGCCAGCGCCTCGAGATCGACCGCGGCGGCGACCGTCTCGGCGGCGCGAGACACGAACAGCTCCAAATCCGGACGCTCGCGCGCCGGCGTCAGCCCAAGATGACGGGACGGCGTCGCGAGCCCCGCCGCGCGCGGCGCCGCGCCGAAGACGCGAAACCCCGCCTGTTCGATCGCGGCGCCCGCGCTGTCGGCGTGCCTTGCCGACGCGACGCGGTTCAGCACCACTCCGGCGATCTGAAGCTGCGGGCGCAGCGCGCGCGCGCCGACGACCGACAGCGCCGCGCTCTGAGCAGCCCCCGCGGCGTCGACGACGAGGACCGCCGGGATGCCGAGGATCTCGGCCAGGTCGGCAGCCGACCCCGCCCCGCCGACCGGCCCGCCGCAGCGCTCGGACGGCGCGCCGTCGATCAGCCCCATCGCCCCTTCGATCAACAGCAGCTCGGCGTCCTGGGCGCGCACCGCCGCGCGCAACGCGTTCGGCGTCATCGCCCAGGCGTCGAGATTGCGCGACGGCGCGCCGACCGCCGCTGCGTGAAAACCGGGGTCGATATAGTCCGGCCCGCTCTTGGCTCCGGCCACGCGCGCCCCGCGACGCGAGAAGGCGCGGAGCAGACCCAGGGTGATCACGGTCTTGCCGGCCCCCGAGCGCGCCGCCGAGATCAGCAGCGCGCGCGGCCCGGACCCGGCCGGCGACCGACGCGGCCCCGTCGTCACGAGGCTTCGGCCGCGCGCCGGGTCGGGTCCGCCAACGGATCGAGATCTCGCGGCGCCGCGCCGCTCAACTGGGCGGCCCAATCCAGACAGCGCCGCAACAGCACCACCCGTCCGACGCAGACCACGGCCGGCGGCGCGAGCGCGGCGGCGTCGACATCGGCCGCCGCGGTTCCGAGCGTCGTCTCGATCACGCGCATGCGCGGCGTGCTGGCGTCGGTCACCACCGCGACCGGCTCGTCGGCGAGCCGACCCGCGGCCGTCAACAGATCGCAGATCCGCGCCAGATGCTTCATCGCCATGTACATCACGATCACCGGCGAGCCTTTGGCCACCGCGGCCCAGTCGATCGAGGACGGCGTCAACCCGGTTTGATCGTGGCCGGTGAGAAACGTGACGGTTTGGTTCACGTCCCGGTGCGTCACCGGGATGCCCGCATAGGCCAGCCCGCCGATCCCCGCTGAAATCCCCGGGGTCACGCGAAACGGCGTCCCATGCGCGGCGAGGGTCTGCGCTTCTTCGCCGCCGCGCCCGAACACGAACGGATCGCCGCCCTTCAGCCGCAGCACCCGGCGCCCCTGTCGCGACAAATCCACCAGCCTGAGGGAAATGTCGCGCTGCCGCGGCGAAGGTTTGCCCCCGCGCTTTCCCGCATATTCCAGCGTCGCGCCGGGGTTCGCCAGGCGCAGAATCCGGTCGTCGACCAACGCGTCGTAGACCACGACCTCGGCCTGACGCAGCGCGTCCGCCGCGTGAAGCGTCAACAGGCCCGGGTCCCCCGGCCCGGCCCCGACCAACCAAACCAAGCCAGGCGAGAAGACCGGCCAATCGGCCGCCGCCCCCGTCGCTTCGATCACGCTGCGCCATTCCATAGCCCGCACCCATACGCGGCCGCGAGCGCGAAGGCGACGCGCGATCGCGACGCGCCGCGCGCCGGAAACGGCCATGGCGAGCCGGTCGCCGCCCGGATAAACTGCGACTTATGTCCGACCGCCCCATCCGCACCCCTTCGTCCGAAGCCGCGTCCGGCGCGCCGATTGACGCCATCCGCGACGCCGCGTCCGATCCGGCGCGCGAGGTCGAGGGGGGGCTCGAGCCCGCCGACAGGCCGTTGCGCTTCGGGTTTTCGACCGGCGCCTGCGCCGCGGCCGCCGCCAAAGCCGCGCATTGCGCGCTCATGACCGGCTCCTGGCCCGACCCGGTAGGCATCCGCTTGCCGAAGGCGCCGCTCGAGATGCGGGCCCCGCGCTTCGCGCTGGTGGACTGCGCGCGCGGTCCCGGCTGGGCGCGGGCCACGGTCGAGAAAGACGCGGGCGACGACCCGGACGTCACCCATGGGGCGTTGGTCACGGCCACCGTTCGGTTCGGGCCGCGGGGGGCGGGCGTGCGCTTTTTCGCCGGCGAGGGCGTCGGCCGCATCACGAAGCCCGGCCTGCCGCTGCCGGTGGGCGAACCCGCCATCAACCCGGCGCCGCGGCGCATGATCATCGACGCGCTCCGCGACACGCTGCTCGATCCCGCCGCGGCGCTCGACCGGGACGTCGAGATCGCCGTTCCCGGCGGCGCGGCGTTGGCGTTGAAGACTTGGAACCCGCGTCTGGGCATCGAGGGCGGTCTGTCGATCCTCGGCACTACCGGCGTGGTCAGACCGTTCTCCTGCGCGGCGTGGATCGCGTCGATCCACCGAGGCGTCGACGTCGCGCGCGCGAACGGCGCGGCGCATGTGGTGGGCGCCACCGGCGCGACCTCCGAAGCGACGGCCAAGGCTGTTTTCGGCCTGCCCGACTGGGCGCTCCTCGACATGGGGGATTTCGCCGGCGGCCTGCTCAAATATCTGCGCCGGCGGCCTGTCCCGCGCGTCACGATCGCCGGGGGCGTCGGCAAGATGACGAAGCTCGCCCAGGGCGCGCTCGATCTCCACTCCAAACGCAGCCAGGTCGACTTCGCGCAGCTGGCCGAGAGCGTCGCCCGGCTGGGCGGCGACCCCGGCGTGGTTCGCGGCTGCAACACGGCCGCCGAGGCCCATGCGCGCGTCGGCCCCGGTTTAAGCGCCTGGGTCGCGCGCGCCGCCCGCGACCGCGCGGCCGCGGCGATCGGTTCGGACGCGGTCGCTGTCGGCGCCCTGGTCGTCGACCGCGCCGGGCGGGTGGTCGGCCGGGCGGATCCGGTCGCGTCGGGGTCTGCGTGACCGGTCTGACCGCGCCCGGGGTCCGGCGCCCGCTCAAGCTGCTGGTGCTGGCGGGGTCCGCCGAGGCGCGTCGGCTCTGCGCGCGGCTCGCCGACGCGCCCGAGGTCGACTGCCTGGCCTCCCTGGCCGGCGCCGTGAGCGATCCGACGCCCTATCCATGCGCCACCCGCGTCGGCGGCTTCGGCGGGGCGACCGGTCTTGCGCGCTTTCTGCAGAAAGGCGCCGTGGACGCGCTGATCGACGCCACCCACCCTTTCGCGACGCGGATCTCGGCGCACGCCGCCCGCGCGGCCGCGACGGTCGGGATCCCCGCAGCGCGCTTGGAGCGCGCGCCGTGGCCGCCTCCCCCGGACGCCGCCTGGGTCGACGTCGCCTCTTTGCGGGCGGCCGCCGAGGCCGTTCCGGCGGGGGCCGAGGCGTTCCTGGCCGTCGGTCCGCGCAGCGTCGCGCCGTTTCGGTCCCGTCGAGACGTGCGCTGGACCGTGCGGGCGATCGAAGCGCCCCGCGCGCCGGGGCCGGAAACGCTGTGGCCCGAAGCGCGCTGGCTGTTTGCACGGCCGCCGTTCGATCCCGCCGAGGAGCGGGCGTTGTTCCAGCGCTTGGGGATCACGCATCTCGTCGCCAAGAACTCCGGCGGAGCCGCCGGCCGCGCGAAGCTCGACGCGGCGCGCGACCTCGGCGTGACGGTCGTGATGACGGCCCGACCCGCGCAGCCCGACGGCCTGACCGTGCGCAGCGTTTCCGAGGCTTGCGCGTGGCTCGAGGCCCTGGCGGGGCGTCGGCCGCTCTTTGGCGTCCCAGAAGCTCATTGAAAATCCCGGCTGGGGAACAGCCGCCGCGATTGGTCGCGCGGATGCATGGCGCGGCTTTGCGCCCGGCGCGGCAGGACGGGCGCATCGGGTCCGGACCGGGCCGCGCCGCCGCGCGGATCCCCCTGAAGAACCGGTCGCCGCACCTCGTCGGCCCGCGCCTCGACATTCGCGAAATCGACGTCCGACAACCGATCGAGCAACGGCGAAAGATCTTCAATGGTCCGCGCCACCACATGGACGACCGCGCGGCGCCCTTCGCCTTCGCGCTGGACATGGCCGACCACCCGCAACAGCCGCCCCGCGATCACCGCGCGGCGAAAGCGCTGATAGACGTCCGGCCAGACCACGATGTTGGCCGATCCGCTTTCGTCCTCGAGCGTAATGAAAATAACGCCTTTGGCCGATCCGGGCCGCTGGCGGACGATCACCAGGCCCGCCACTGAGATGATCCGTTTCGGCGGCGCCTCGGCCAGATCGCCGGCGCG
>CAZBIG010000133.1:0-7713 GCA_964491865.1 uncultured Neomegalonema sp.
GCGCCGGTCGCACGACCATCATCATCGCGCATCGGCTGTCGACGATCCGCGACGCGGATCAGATCGTGGTGATGGAGGCCGGCCGCGCGGTCGAGGCGGGAACCCATGAGACGCTGACGGCGGCGGGCGGCGCTTATGCGCGGCTCCACCGCGAGACGAGCGGCGCGGCCGAGCCGCGGCCCGCCGACGCGGCGGCGGCTGGGGAAGCCGACCCGCTCGGCGGGCGCGCCGGCCTCGCCGCCGCGCTCGCCGACAAGCCGGAGTAGGCGCGCGTGATCATCCCCATCATACTGTGCGGCGGGTCGGGCCGCCGCCTCTGGCCCGCGTCGCGGCCCGATTTTCCGAAGCAGTTCCTGCCGCTGCTGGGCGCGCGGTCGCTGTTTCAACAAACCCTGCTGCGGGTCTCGGATCCGGACGCCTTCGAGCGGCCGATCGTGGTCGCGGCCGAGGCGCTGCGGTTCGTCGCCGCCGACCAGGCCCGCCGCGCCGGGGTCGAGATCGATCTGTTGCTCGAACCCGAGGCCAAGGGCACCGCGCTGGCGATCGCCGCCGCCGCCGCGCACGCCGCGGCGCGCAGCCCCGGCGCGTTGGCGCTTACGCTGGCGTCGGATCACGCGATCGAGGACGCGGCCGCTTATCAGGGGGCGGTGGCGGCGGGGCGCGCGGCCGCTCGGGCCGGCCGGATCCTGGCCTTCGGCGTGCCGCCCGCCTGGGCCGAGACCGAGTACGGCTATCTGGTCCCGGGCGACCCGTTGCCCGAGGCGCCGGCGCGGTCGGTCGCGCGGATGATCGAAAAGCCGGCGCCCCGCGAGGCCGAGGCGGCGCGCGCGGCCGGGGCCCTGTGGAATTCCGGCGACCTGCTGTTCGCCGTCGACGCGCTGCGGTCGCGCCTCTCGGCGACCGCGCCCGCGACGCTGGCCGCGTCGGAAGCCGCTTACGCGGCCGCAAAGCCCGACCTGTCGTTTTTGCGCCTCGGGGCGTCCGCCTATGCGGCGGCCCCCTCGGGGGCGATCGAGACGCTGCTGCTCGAGCGGGACCCCGCGGCGCTCGCGTTGATCGAGACGCGCTGCGGGTGGGCCGATATCGGCGATTGGCGCGCCGTTTGGGCCCGGTCGGCGCGCGACGCGGACGGCAACGCCGCGCTCGGTTCGGCGCGGTTCCTGCGGTCGACGGGCTGTCTGGCCCACGCCGCGGACGGGCTGACGGTGGCGACGCTCGGGGTCGACGATCTGATCGTCGCCGCCACCCGAGACGCGGTTCTGGTCGCCGACAAGTCCGAGGCCAAAGCGGTGCGCGATCTCGTCGAGGCGCTCGATCGGGACGGGTCTTCGGCCGCTCGCGCGCATCCGCAGTCTTTCCGTCCGTGGGGCAGCTTCGAAGCGATCGCGCGGGGCGACCGGTACCAAGTAAAGAAAATCGTCGTCGACCCCGGCGGCGCGTTGTCTTTGCAAAAGCATCATCACCGCTCGGAGCACTGGATCGTGGTCAAGGGCACCGCCGAGGTCGTGCGCGACGCCGAAGAGTTAATCGTGCGCGAGAACGAGTCGGTTTACTTGCCGCAGGGCTGCGTGCACCGCCTGTCGAACCCGGGGAAGATCCCCCTCGAATTGATCGAGGTCCAGGTCGGCTCGTATCTCGGCGAAGACGACATCGTGCGTCTCGAGGACGTCTACAATCGAACTGAATAATTTGAATTGTTTTTCTGTGCGGAACTTTGGGTTTGTGAAACTGATTTCGGGTGACGCTCGCTGAAGACAGTCTATGTCTCGGCGGTGAGCAAACAAACTCAGGGAGATCGTTATGGACTTTTCGGATCATCACCCGGGCGCGACGTCGACCGACGACGACGCGGCGCGCACGCAGCCGACGAAGCCGGCCGCGCCGCTCGGCGATAGCGTGCGGGATGCGCGCTTGAGAGACGAGCTGGATGTTTTCCTGGCGTTTGGCGCGTTTCCGTTCCGCAACGCCATCACCAAGCGCGGATGGGGCGGGGGGGCGGCGGCGACCCTCGCGCTTCTCGTCACGGCCTTCCTCACCGCCTCCCCGCCCAGGACGGTTCGACACCTTGAGAAACGGCGCCCGCCTGATCCCGGCGGGCGCCGTCTTTTTTATTTTTCGGTCTTCGGCCGATTGATGCGCTGCTCGCGAATGGCGAAGCCAATGATCGCCGCGGCCTTCAGGCCGAACAGGGTCGGGGCCAAAAGCTCAAATCCCATCGTCGCTCTCCGTCAGGTTGTTTTTCACTTGTGGGCGAAGCGCGCGCTGATTAACGAGCGCTATGCATCTAAAACGATGGAGAAACCCGATTGGATCACAAAAGCTATTTGAATAATTTGGAAACAATCTCAGAATTATAAGTATTAGCCGGTTTTTAACGAAACAATTTTTCGGCTTTTGATGCCTTAGAAGAAACAAATCGCCAATCTTGAATGGTAATTTCGAAACGGCCGAGGCAGCGGTCATTTCATGTCGCGGAGCGCCGCAACTTTGAAAAAAAAAGAAACGCCGGGGATCCGGCGTTTCAAGGGAGGCTGTCGCCTGGTGGGGAGATCCTGCGTCGCGCGGACGCGTTATTCGGCCGCGATCGACAGCGCCGCGGCGCGTTCGGTGCGGTACCACTCCTGGGCGGCGGCGACGCCCGCGCCGAGCTCGATCTCAGCGCCCGCGTCCGCCAGCGCCATTTCCGCGCTGCCCAGCGCCGCGAGGCACATCACCTCGTTCAGATCGCCGAGATGGCCGATCCGGAACACCTTGCCCGCGACCTGAGACAGGCCCGAGCCGAACGAGGTGCGATAGCGCTCATAACCGATGCGGATCACGTCGCGCGCGTCGACCGTCTCCGGCGTGACGATCGCGGAGACCGTGTTCGAATGCCAAACGGGCGCAACCGCGCACAGCCGGCAGCCTTTCCAGGCCGCGACGCCGCGGCGCACGCCCTCGGCCAAAAAGGCGTGGCGCGCGAAGACGTTCTCGAGGCCCTCGGCGAAGATCAGCTCGAGCGACGCCTTCAGCCCATGGAACAGCTGGGTCGGCGGCGTGTAGGGGAAGTAGCCGTCGTCGTTCATTTTGATCATGTCGGCGAACTCGAAATAGGCGCGCCGCATGGTGCTGGTTTTGGCGGCCTCGAGCGCGCGCTCGCTGACCGCGCACAGGCCGAGGCCCGCCGGCAGCATGAAGCCCTTTTGCGAGCCCGAGATCGCGCAATCGACCCGCCATTCGTCCATCCGGAAATCGATCGACCCGATCGAGCTGACGCCGTCGACGAACAGCATCGCGTCATGGCCGGCGGCGTCGAGCGCCGCGCGCACGCCGGCGACGTCGGAGGTCACGCCGGTCGCCGTCTCGTTCTGCGTGACGAAGACCGCCTTGATCCGGCCGTCCTTGTCGTCCTCGAACCGCTTGGCGAACACGTCCAACGGAACGCCCTCGCCCCAGGGCGCGTCGACCAGATCGACGTCGAGCCCCAGGCGCTCGGCCATTTCGGCCCACAGATGCGAGAACTGGCCGAAGCGCGCGATCAGGATCCGGTCGCCGGGCGACAGGGTGTTGCTGATCGCGGCCTCCCAAGCGCCGGTGCCGCTGCCGGGAAACAGAAACACCCGGCCGGCCTCTTGCTTGAACACCTTCTTAACACCGTCGAACAGCGGCTTCGTCAGCTCGCCGAAATCGGGCGCGCGCATGTCCTGCATGGGCACGTTCATGGCTTGCCGCACGACGTCGGGAATGTTGGTCGGGCCCGGAATAAACAAATGAGTGACGCCAGTTTTCATGCGCTTGTCCTCCCATTACTCTCGTAATTCGGCGCATGATCTTTTGGCGACCCTTGCGCGCTGTGGGATGCCACATATCACTGAGCGCTGGACACGCGGGCGAAAAAGGGTTGGCGTGAAACCAGTGTGCTTTACCCGACGAAAATCTGTAAATTTGCAAACGCCCGACGCGAGCGTGCGGAGCCGGTGGCCATGAGCGAGCGAAAAACCTTTATCGGACCGCGGCTCAGGCAGCTGCGGCGCGACCGCAAGCAGACCCAGGCGGCGATGGCTCAGGCGCTCGGGATCAGCCCGGCCTATGTGAACCTGCTTGAAAACAATCAACGCAGCCTGTCGGTGCAAATGCTGTTGCGCATCTCCGACGTCTATCGCGTCGACTGGCGGGACCTGCTCGAGGACGACGCCCAAGCCGCCTTGGCGGACTTGCGCGCCGCGCTGCAGGATCCGGTGTTCGGTCCCGACCGCCCGGACCTGCAAGAGATGCGCGGCGCGCTTGACCATTCGCCGCGCCTGGTGCGCGCGTTGCTGACCCTTCACCAGCGCTATCAGACCTTAAGCGAGCGCGTGCTCGGCGGTGAGCGGGCCGGCGCGGAGTTGCCGGTCAGCGCCGAAAGCGTGGTGCACGACCTGTTTCGACGGCGGCGCAACCATTTCGATCCGCTCGAACGGGCGGCGGAGGCGGTGCGCGCCGACGCGAACCCGGGCGACGCCCCGGAACCCGAAGAGCTCTACGGATGGTTCAAAGCGCGTTTGGCCGAAAAGCTGCGCGTGTCGGTGGTGTCGGTCTACGGCGCGCGCGCCACCGACGCGCTGCGCAGCTATGACGAACAAGAGCGCGTGATCCGCCTGTCCGACGCGCTCGACTATCAGAACAAGGTGTTTCAGCTGGCCCATATGATCGGGCTGCTCGAGTTTCGCGAGCAGATCGACGCGCTGGTGGCCGAGGCCGAACCGACCGCCGCCGACCAGGTCGCCGCGGAAGCCTGGGCCCGCGCGGCCGCCCGCTGCCGGGTCGAGCTCGCCAACTATTTCGCCGCGGCGCTGCTGACGCCCTACGAGCCCTTTCTCGCCGCGGCGCGGCGCACCCGGTACGACATCGACGCCTTGGCGGCGCAGTTCGGCGTGTCCTTCGAACAGGCCTGCCACCGGCTGACGACGCTGCAGCGCGCGGGCGACGAGGGCGTGCCGTTCTTCTTTTTGCGCATCGACAAAGCGGGCAACGTCGCCAAGCGCTTCAACGCCACCAGCTTCCAGCTCGCCGAATATGGCGGCGCCTGCCCGCGTTGGGACATCCATCTCAGCTTTCGGATGCCGGGCCGCATCTTGCCGCAATTCGTCGAGCTGCCGGACGGCGCGCGGTTCTTCACGGTCAGCCGCACGGTCGATCGCCCGGCGCTGGGCCGGCAGAGCCACGACCACCGGCTGGCCGTGTGCCTCGGCTGCGCCATCGAGCATGTGCACGAGATCAGCTACGCCGACCCGTTCACCCTTGAGGCCCCCGACTTGTTCCAGCCGATCGGCATCAACTGCCGTCTTTGCCCGCGCCAAAACTGCGCTCAGCGCGCGCATCTGCCGGTGCATCTCGAGCTTCCGGTCGACGAGCGCCGCCGCGGCGCGACGCGCTTCGAGAGCTGAGGCGGGCGGCCGCGCGGGCGCGCCAGAGCGCGAACAGGCCGGCCCCGACCACCACGCAGGATCCGATGACCAGACCGGCGTCGATGATCTCGCCGAAAAGGGTCGCGCCCATGATCGAGGTGAACACGAGCTGCAGATAGGCGTAAGGTTGCAGGCTGGCGGCCTCGGCGACCTCATAGGCGCGGATCAGAAAGTAGTGGCCGGTCGCGCCCAGGACGCAGAGCAGCGCCATCCAGGCCCACTCCGGGGGCGACAGCGCGCTCATGAAAAACGGGCCGACCAGGGTCAGGCCCGCCGCGCCTGCGACGCCGGTGTAGAAAAAGCTGACCGAGGGCGCGTCGTCGCGGCCGACCAGACGCGTCAGCACGCCGTAAGTCGCGAACATCGCGGCGCCCAGCAGCGGGACCAGCGCGGCGGGGTCGAACACGCCGATCCCGGGCCGGATCACGATCAGCACCCCGAGAAAGCCGAGCGCGATCGCCGCCCATTGCGCGGGCTCGACCCGCTCGCCCAGCAGCGCGGCGCCAAGGGCCGCGATCATGAGCGGATAGACCGCCATCACGGCGTGGGTCTCGGCCAGCCCGATCAGCGCGAAGCTGCCGGTGATCAGCACGATCTGCGCGGCCAAAAGCAGCCCGCGGGCGATCTGGATTAGCGGTCGCCGAGTGTGGACCGCGGCGCGAAGCCCCCCTGGCCGCCGCGCCGACATCAGGGTGACGAAGGCTGCGAAGGCCCAATAGCGGATCATCACGATGAAGACCGGCTCGTGGTTCTCGGCCAGCAGCTTCGAAACCCCGTCTTGCAGCGAGAAGACCGTGACGGCGCCGAGCATGAACAAGACGCCCTGAGCGGCGGCGGGGGACGAAGCGGGGGCGGCGCTGGACATGACGCGCTTTCGGTCTGAGGGGGCGACGCGCCTCGATGCCCGGCCGGGCCGACGCGCGCAAGCGCGGCCGCTTGACCCGGGGCGGCTGCGTCGGCCTGGTCGGCGGCGGCGGGCGCGCAGCGAAAAGGACCAGATCGATGAGCGGAACGACGGGCGAGCCGGTGCGGATCAGCCTGGCTGAAGCCGAACGCTTGGCGCTGACGGCGCTGACGAAGGCGGGCGCGGACGCGGAGAACGCCCGCCCGACGGCGGCGGTGATGATCGCGGCCGAGCGCGACGCCTGCGCCTCGCACGGCCTGTTTCGGCTCGAGGGCTATTGCGCCGCGCTGACGAGCGGGCGCGCCAACGGGCGGGCGCGCCCGTCCGTGGCGCGGCTCGCCCCGGGCGTGATCCGGGTCGACGGCGATCGGGGCTTCGCGCCGATCGCGTTCGAGACCGGTCGGCCGGTTCTGATCGAGGCGGCCCGGGCGCAGGGGATCGCGGCTCTGGCGCTGACCAACACGCATCACTTCGCGGCGCTCTGGCCCGAGATCGAGGCCCTGCTCGAGGCGGATCTGGTCGCCCTCGCGGTCACCGGCGCGACCCCGATGGTGGCCCCGGCGGGCGGGACCCGGCCGTTTTTCGGCACCAATCCGATGGCCTTCGGCTTTCCGCGCGCGCCCGAGGCGGGGCCGCCCGCCGTGTTCGATCAGGCCTCGGCCGCGATGGCGCGCGGCGACGTCGCGATCTTGGCGCGCGACGGCCGCGCGGCGCCCGAGGGCGTGGGCCTCGACCCCGAGGGCCGCCCGACGACCGACCCGAACCAAGTGTTGGCCGGCGCGCAATTGCCGTTCGGCGGCTACAAGGGCGCGGCGATCGCGCTGATGGTCGAGCTGTTGGCGGGCGGTCTGATCGGCGAGCCGTTCAGCTTCGAGGCCGCGGCCCATGATAATGGCGATGGCGGGCCGCCCTATGGGGGCGAGCTGATCCTGGCGCTCGATCCGGCCCGGTTCGGGGACCCGGACGGATGGCGCGCGCACGCCGAACGGTTCTACGCGGCGCTGTTGGCGCAAGAAGGCGTTCGGCTGCCCGGCGCCCGGCGTCGGGGCGCGCGGGATCGCGCCGCGCGCGCGGGGATCACGCTGCCGAAAATCCTCTACGAGCGGGTGGCGGCGCTCGGCGGCTGATCCCGGCGGGGGGCGCGCTCCCGCCCAGGAGACGGGGCGCTGGGACGGCGGGCGTCGGTCGCGCCCACCCCGCGCGCCCCCCGCCTCGAACCGCCCCGGATTCTCCCCCGGATCCTCCCCCCTTTTCGCGCGTCGCCGCGCTGACGGCGGGCGCCGCGCGGCCCGGCGCGGGGTGTTTGGGGCGGGCGTGCGGCGTCGGGGCTCAGGCGTCGGGGCTCAGGCGGCGGGGCGCCGCGTCCGAAGCTTGGGCGGCGGC
>CAZBIG010000134.1:0-7641 GCA_964491865.1 uncultured Neomegalonema sp.
CCCCGCCGCCGAGCGCCGCCGCGCGACGCCACGCCAGAAGTTCGGCCGCCGGCGCGTCCATCTGGCGCGCGAGCTCCGCAAAGTCGGCCCAAAGGCTCGGGCGCCCGGGGGCGATCCGCAGCGCGCGCAGATAGGCGTCGCGAGCGGCGTCGCGGCGCGCGAACAGCACGGCGGCGCGCGCCCAGGCCGCCCAGTCTCGAGCGAGCGCGAGCTCGGCCGCCGCCACGGGCGTCGACGAGGGCCGCGGCGGCGGCAGAAAGGCGTCGAGCGGCGTCGGCCCGGCGGGGGGCGGCGCAGAGGGCGGCGCCTGTTCCGGCCGCGCCCGCAACCCCCGACCACGCCCCCGCGCGGCCGCCCGATCGGCCGCCTCGATCAACCGGCGCGCCTGGTCGAGCGCCGCCAACCCGTCGGCGCGGCGGCCGAGACGGCGCAGACCCCGCGCGCAACGGATCCAGAGGCGCGGCCGCCACGGCGCGGCGCGGCGCGCGGCGTCGGACCGCGCCGCCGCCGCCCGTCGCCAGCCGAGTTCGCCGGCGAGCGCGCCGTGCAGCGCCAGCCAGATCGCCAGCCAGGTGCGCGCGGCGCGGATCATCGGCCCTCCGTAAGCGGATCGCCGCCGGCGCCCCCGGCCCGGACGGGTCGCGAGCGCGCGTCGCGGCGTGAAGAGCGGCAGCACTTGCAGAGCGCGGGCCAGTTGTCGCGCGCGGCGCGGCACGGCCCGGCGCGGACGACCGATCGGGGCGGTCTAGGGCTCCGGTCCGCCCGGCATGTCGCGGGCCACGCGGAACCCGATGAACGCGCCGCGATAGCCCTTGGCGACGCGGTTCCGGTTGGCGGCCCGCGCGGTGATCGGCTTGAAGTCCCACGCGCCGCCGCGCAGGCCGCGATAACGGCAGTCGCCGCCGTCGGCCGCCTCGGCCGCGCGACTGTCGCCGCGGGCCGCGCCGAGCGCGCCGATCCAGCAATCGTCGGTCCACTCCCAGACGTTGCCGATCATGTCGAGCAGCTTGAACTCGTTCGGGCGAAACCAGCCCGCCGCGGCCGTGTGCGCCCACCCGTCCTGGCAGTCGGCCGCCGGCCAGTCGAACCGGTTCCGCGCGGCCGAAGTCTGATCATAGAGATTGGCGTGGTCGCAGGCGGTCTCGAGGGTCTCGCCCCAGGGAAAGGCCGTGTCGGCGCCCGCCCGGGCCGCGTACTCCCATTCGGCGGCCGAGGGCAGGCGATAGGGCGCGCCCTCGACCATGGCGTTCAACCACGCCACATAGGCGCGCGCGTCCCGCCACGAGACGCACACCACCGGATGCTCGGGCGTCTGCGAAAACCCGGGATCCCGCCAGTCGCGCCCGGTTCGAAACGCCCAGACGCCGTCTTCGAAGGTGCGGCAGGTCGGGGTCGCGGCGGGGCCGTCCCCGACATACCCGGTCGCCTCGACGAAGACGGCGTAGTCGGCGCGCGTGATCTCGGTGCGCGCGACCGCGATCGCGGGCACGTCCACCGCCCGAGCGGGCCCCTCGTCGGCCTGGCGCCCCGGTTCGTCGGGCGGCGAGCCTCGGCGGAAGCGGCCCGGCGGCAAGACCACCATCACCGGGCAATCGGAGCAGTCGATGAAGATCTCGCCCGGCCGCAGCGCGAACCGCGGCCGGCTCAGACCGAGATCGGGCCCGGCGCGAAGGGTGCGGGCGCGGATCGCGGCCAGCCGGCCGGCCGGGCGGTCGGCGCAGGCGCGCGCGAGGCCGTCGAGCGCCTCGGGGAGCAGCGACGCGCGCAACAACGGCCACAACACGCCGTCGGCCGCGCACAGTCGGGCCAGCTTCGCCGCGTCGGGGCTTGACGCGTCGAGGCTCGCCGCGTCGGGGTTCGGCGCGTCGGGGTTCGGCGCGTCGGGGTTCGGCGCGTCGGGGTTTGGCGCGTCAAAGTCGGGCGCGTCGGGGATGACCGCCGCGGGGTCGGACGCTTCGGAGAGAAGCGCGCCGGGCGCCGGCGCGGCGCAGGCGTCGCCCGCCAGTTGGGCCGCCTGCGCGAAGCAGGCCTCGAGCGGGCCGGCGAGCGCGGCGCACTCGGGCGCGTCGGAGCGTTTCGTCGCGCAAGTCGCAAGGGCCGGCGCGCCGCACACCGGCGCAGGTTCGAAACATCCGGCCGGCGCGGCGCGCGCCGCCTCCCCCGACGCGACCAGCGTCTCGGACGCCGCTAACGGGCTCTCGGCTGGCGGCGGCGGCGACCGCTCTTGGCCTCGAGCGTCGGCCGTCCAAAGCAGGGCGCAGACCGCGACGGCCGCCCTGCCCACCCCCAACGCCGCGCCGCGTGTCACGCGCATGTCGCCTCGCTCGCCCTCGCCGCCCAGGTCCTTTGGGCTTAGCAAAGCGCGCGAGGCGAGGAAACGACGCGAAGGCGCGCGCCGACGGCGCGCGCGGCGCAGCTTCGGTCGCCGCCGACCGCCCCGCGAGGGGAGGTCAGGCGTCGAACATGCCGTTTTCGATCATATGCGCGATCACCCGCTCCGCCGCGTCCTCCGCCGACAGGGTCGAGGTGTCGAGCGTGATTTCGGGCGTTTCGGGCGGCTCATAGGGGCTGTCGATCCCGGTGAAGTTCTTGATCTGCCCCGCCCGCGCCTTTTTGTAGAGGCCCTTGACGTCGCGGCTTTCCGCGACTTCGAGCGGGGTCGACACGTAGACTTCCAGGAACTCGCCCGTCTCGACCATTTGGCGCGCCATGCGCCGCTCCGAACGGAACGGCGAGATGAACGACACCAGCACGATCAGGCCGGCGTCGACCATCAGCTTGGCGACCTCCGAGACCCGGCGGATGTTCTCGACCCGGTCGGCGTCGGTGAAGCCGAGGTCGCGGTTCAGCCCGTGACGGACATTGTCGCCGTCGAGCGTGTAGGTGTGCTTGCCCATCGACTGCAGGCGCTTCTCGACGATGTTCGCGATCGTCGACTTGCCGGCGCCGGACAGCCCCGTGAACCACAGCACGGCCGCTTTCTGCCCTTTCTGGGCCGAGCGCGCCGCTTTATTCACGTCGAGCGCCTGGTAATGGATGTTCGACGCCCGCCGCAGCGCGAACTGGATCATCCCCATCCCGACCGTGCTGTTGGTCATGCGGTCGATGAGGATGAACGCGCCGAGCGCCGGGTTTTTGTCATAGGCTTCGAACGCGACGTCGCGGTCGAGCGCGATGTTGCAGACGCCGATCTCGTTCAGCTCGAGCGTCTTGGCCGGCTGACGGTCGAGCGTGTTCACGTTCACTTTGTACTTCGGCTCGGTGATCTGCGCCGAGACGATCCGCGCCCCGATCTTCATCAGATACGAGCGGCCGGGCAGCATCGCGTCTTCGGCCATCCACAACATGGTGGCTTGGAACTGGTCGGCGGTCTCCGCCGGCTCCGCCGCCGCGGCGATCACGTCGCCGCGCGAGATGTCGATCTCGTCCGTCAGCGTCAGGGTCACCGACTCGCCAGCGTAGGCCGCGTCGCGGTCGCCGTCGAAGGTGACGATGCGGGCGATCTTGCTCTCGCGCCCCGAGGGCAGCGCCTTGATCGGATCTCCCACCCTGGTCGCGCCCGACACGATTTGACCCGAGAAGCCGCGGAAATCCAGGTTCGGACGGTTCACCCACTGCACCGGCATCCGGAACGGCGCCTCGGCGTGATCGCGGTCGATCTCCACGGTCTCGAGATGACCCATCAGGGTCGGGCCGTCGTACCAGGGCGTGCCGGGGCTCGGCTCGATGACGTTATCGCCCTTCAGCGCCGACACCGGGATGGCCTGGATGTTCGAAATGCCGAGCGGCTCGGCGAAACGCCGATACTCGGCTTCGATTTGGGCGAAGGTCTCGCGGCTGTAGTCGACCAGATCCATCTTGTTGACGCACAGGATCACGTTTTTGATCCCGAGCAGAGACACGATGTAGCTGTGCCGCCGGGTCTGGGTGAGGACGCCTTTGCGCGCGTCGATCATCACCACCGCCAGATCCGCGGTCGAGGCGCCGGTGGCCATGTTCCGCGTGTACTGCTCATGCCCCGGGCAGTCGGCGACGATGAACTTTCGCCGGTCGGTCGAGAAAAACCGATAGGCGACGTCGATCGTGATGCCCTGCTCGCGTTCGGCGGCCAACCCGTCGACCAGCAGCGCGAAGTCGATGTCTTCGCCCTGGGTGCCCATTTTCTTGCTGTCGCTCTCAAGAGCCGCGAGCTGATCCTCGAAGATCATCTTCGACTCGAACAACAGCCGGCCGATCAGGGTCGACTTGCCGTCGTCGACCGAGCCGCAGGTGATGAACCGCAGCAGCGACTTGGTCTCGTGAGCCTTCAGATAGCCCTCGATGTCCGTCGCAATCATCGCGTCTTTGTGGGCCATAGCTCAGTCTCCCTTTGCGGTCGGAAAGCCGGCGGCGGCGTCCAAGATCTTGTGCCCCTGTCCAGGCTCGGACGCGTAGCCGGCCACCCGCGCGACCAGATCAGCGGGCTGGCCCGGCATCACCTCCTCGGCGGGCAGCGCGCGCACCACCCCCAGCTCGACCAGAGCGCTCAAAAACCGGTCCTGGTCGCTGCCTTTGACCACCGCGACTTTGGCCTCGGGGCTGCGCGCCATCGCCGCGAAGTTCTGCAGGTCCGACGGCGACAGCTCTTGCCAGATGCGCTTAAATTCTTCCGGAGACATCAGAAGTACCCCTCTTGCTTCTTCTTCTCCATCGACGCCGCTTGGTCGTGGTCGATCACTCGGCCTTGGCGCTCGGAGGTCGTCGTCAGGAGCATTTCCTGAATGACCTCGGGCAGCGTGGTCGCTTCGCTCTCGACCGCGCCGGTCAAGGGATAACACCCCAGCGTGCGGAACCGGACCATCTTCTGCATCGGGACCTCGCCCTCGCGCAGCGGCATCCGGTCGTCGTCGACCATGATCAAGACCCCGTCGCGCTCGACCACCGGGCGTCGCGCAGACATGTAGAGCGGCACGATTTCAATGTTCTCAAGATAGATATACTGCCAGATATCCAGCTCAGTCCAATTAGAGAGCGGAAACACCCGAATGCTCTCACCCTTTTTCTTCCTGGCGTTATACAGGTTCCAAAGCTCTGGCCGTTGGTTTTTCGGATCCCAGCGGTGCTGAGCCGTGCGGAACGAAAACACGCGCTCTTTGGCCCGGCTCTTTTCTTCGTCACGCCGGGCGCCCCCAAAGGCCGCGTCGAATTTGTACTTGTCCAGAGCCTGTTTGAGCGCCTGGGTTTTCAATACGTCCGTATGAACTGCCGAGCCGTCGCGGAAGACGTTGACGCCCTGGGCGAGGCCTTCTTCATTTTTATGAACCAAAAGGTCGACGCCGTATTTCTCGGGCATCGAGTCGCGCAGCTTGTACATCTCCTGGAACTTCCAGGTGGTGTCGACGTGCAGCAGCGGGAACGGGATCTTCGACGGATAGAAAGCCTTCCGCGCGACATGGAGCAGCACCGCGCTGTCCTTGCCGATCGAGTAGAGCATCACCGGGTTTTCCGCCTCGGCCGCCACTTCTCGAAAGACGTGGATGGCCTCCGCCTCGAGCCTTTGGAGGTGGGTGAGGTCCGTCATCGGCTGCTCCTTGCTGTTCCGGCGGCCGGCCGGCGGCGTTTGGGGGGCGACGTCGGCGCCGGTCTCGTCCGACGCCGGCGCCGCAAGTGCGAAGCTGAGAGGGAAATTCAAGATCCGGGCCGGGCGAGGCCGGCCGGCCCGCGATCAGGGTTCGACGATCCGAACGCTGGGGGCGTAGGCGAGGAAGAACGGGTTCTCGAAGCCCGGCTTGCCGTATCGCAGCGCGCCCTGCGGCGTGGCGTCGGGCCCCATCGCTTCGACCCGGCCGCCGGCCGCGGCGAGAACGGCGTGCGCGGCGGCGGTGTCCCATTCCATGGTGCGGCCGAGCCGCGGATACAGATCCGCCTCGCCGCCCGCCAGCAGGCAGAACTTCAGCGACGATCCGGCCGACGCGAAATCCGCCACGCGGTAGCGCGCGATATAGTCGTCGGTCGCCTGATCGCGGTGCGATTTCGACGCGACCACGCCCAGCCGCGCGTTATCGGCCTCGCGCACCCGCAAATGCCGGGTCTCGCCGACCGTCTCGACCGCGATCTCGCCGGCCTCCTCCACCGCGAAGTCCCGGTCGGGGGTCCAGAACAGGCGCTTCAAGGCCGGCGCGAACACGACGCCCAGAACCGGGACGCCGTCTTCGATCAGGGCGATGTTGACCGTGTACTCGCCCCGGCCGGTGACGAACTCCTTGGTGCCGTCGAGCGGATCGACCAGGAAAAAGCGCGGGCCCACATCGGCGCGCTGGCTCTCGGCGCGCTCTTCGGTGACGACCGGGATCTCGGGAAAGGCGGCGGCGAGCCCCTCGACGATCACTCGGTCGGCGGCGTGGTCGGCCGCGGTCACCGGGCTGGCGTCGACCTTGGCTTCGACCGCCAGATCCTCGGCGCCGAAGAAGCGCAGCGTCTCGGCCCCGGCCAGCAGCGCCAACCGGCGCATCTCGCGGCCGAGCGTCTCGTCGGGGCTTTCATGCGCGCCCGCCTGCGAACCGTCCGCCAGATCGCTCATGTCGGTCTTCCTCTCTCGAGCGGCCCGGCCTCACCCGCGGCCGCGATAGGGCGCGACGCCTTGGTCCGGCAGCCACAGCCCCGCAGGAACGGGGCCGGTCTGCCAGAACACGTCGATCGGGATGCCGCCGCGCGGATACCAATAGCCCCCGATCCTCAGCCAGATCGGCGCCACCCGCGCCACGATGCGCTTGGCCACCGTCACCGTGCAGTCCTCGTGAAACGCGCCGTGGTTCCGGAAGCTCTGCAGGAAGAGTTTTAAAGACTTGCTTTCGACCAGCAGCTGATCGGGGACGTAGTCGATCACCAGATGGCCGAAATCGGGTTGCCCCGTCACGGGACAGATCGACGTGAACTCGGGACAGGTGAAGCGCGCCAGGTACAGCGCGCCCGGATGCGGGTTCGGCGCGGTCTCGAGCACCGCCCGGTCGGGGCTGTCGGGCGCGCCGACCGACGCGCCGAGCTGCGTCAGCGTGGTCTCCGAATTCGCCATCACGCGCCCCCTTCGCCCGCCGGTCCGGGCTCGAACGCGCCGTCGTAGACGCAGCCCTCCCGGTCGCTGTCGCGGTGCACCTCGACGGCCGCCAGCCCGGGCGTCTCGGGCGCGAGGCGCCGCCAGATCCAGATCGCCAGGTTCTCGAGGGTCGGCAGGCCGAGACCGGCGACGTCCTCGTTCAGATACCGGTGGTCGAGCGCCGCGCGGATGTCGGCGAGCCGGTCGCCGAGCGCCCCGAACTCGGCGATCATCCCGGTCTCGGGGTCGGGCCGACCGGTCAGCGCCACGCGCACGCGATAGGAATGGCCGTGCAGCCGATGGTTCGGATGGCCGGGCGGAAACACCTGCGGCAGATGATGCGCCGCGTCGAAGGTGAAGTCCTTGTGGATTCGCATCGGGGGCGGTCTCCGCGCTGTCGGCCTGGCGGCTCGCCCCCCCGTCAGCCCGCCCCGATCGGAGCGGCCCGTCTCGCGCCGCGCAAAACGTCCGGTGCGTTGACCCCAGAGGCGGCGTCGCGTCAAGGCCGCGCAGCCGACCGGCCGGCGGGGCGGCGCCGCGGTGCGGCGAGCGCGCGTCACGGGCGAGCG
>CAZBIG010000135.1:0-7635 GCA_964491865.1 uncultured Neomegalonema sp.
AGCCTGTCTCGCGCGGATGGCCTCGGGCGCGGTGATCGCGATCCAGGACATGGGCGCGGCCGGGCTCACCTGCTCGGCGGGCGAGATGGGCGATAAAGGCGATCTGGGGGTGGCGCTCGATCTGGACGCGGTCCCCTGTCGCGAGGCGGGCATGACCGCCTTCGAAATGATGCTGTCGGAGAGCCAGGAGCGGATGCTCATGGTGCTGGATCCGTCGAAAGAGGCGGCGGCGCGGGCGATCTTCGAGAAATGGGACCTCGATTTCGCCGTGGTGGGCGAGACCATCGCCGAGGATCGGTTCCTGGTCCGCCAGGGCGGCGCCGTGAAGGCCGATTTGCCGCTGAAGGCGCTGTCCGGCGCGGCCCCGGAGTATGATCGGCCCTGGGTCCCGACGACGCCGCCGCCGGAGCCGGCGCTGATCCCCCAAATGAAGTCGCCCGCGCAGGCGCTGCTGCATCTGCTCGGCGGACCTCACCTGTGCTCGCGGGCCTGGGTCTGGGAGCAGTATGACGGCACGGTGCTGGCGAACACGGTGCGCGGGCCGGGCGGCGACGCGGCGCTGGTCCGGGTGCAGGGCGGCGACAAGGCGCTCGCCTTCACCTGCGACGTGACCCCGCGCTACTGCCGCGCGAACCCGGTTCAGGGCGGCCGTCAGGCCGTGGCCGAGGCGTATCGCAATCTGTCGGCCGTCGGCGCGACCCCGCTGGCGGCGACCGACAATTTGAACTTCGGCAACCCCGAAAAGCCCGAAATCATGGGGCAGCTCGTGGGCTGCGTGCGCGGGATCGGCGAGGCCTGCCGGGCGCTCGACATGCCCGTGGTCTCGGGAAACGTCTCGCTCTACAACGAAACCGACGGGCGGGCGATCTTGCCGACCCCGACGATCGGCGGCGTCGGCGTGATCGCGGACTGGCGCCTCGCGCTCGGGATCGCGCCGAGCCTCGAGGGCGAGCTTCTGGTCCTGATCGGCGAGACCCGCGGGCATCTCGGCCAGTCGATCTATCTGGCCGCGTTCGGCCGCGCCGAAGGCGACGCGCCGCCGGTGGATCTGGCCGCCGAACGCCGGGCCGGCGAACTGGTGCGCGCCGCCAATCGGGACGGTCTGCTCGCGGCCGCGCACGACCTGTCGGACGGCGGTCTGGCGGTCGCCGCCGCTGAGATGGCGCTGGCGGGCGGGATCGGGGTCGCGCTCGATCCGGCGCCCGCCGGGATCGCGGCCAGCGGCTGGTGGTTCGGCGAAGATCAGGCGCGGTACTTGGTCTCGGTCGCGCCGGACCAGCTTGACGCGCTGGCCCGATTGGCGCGCGCCGCCGGCGCGCCGCTGAAAACGGTCGGGCGGGTCGGCGGCGAGGCGGTGTCGTTGGGCGGCGACGCGGTGGCGCTGTCGCGCTTGCGGGCGGCGCATGAGAGCTGGCTGCCGCGCTGGATGGCGGCGCGCGACACGCGGTAAGCGGACGCGCGGGCCAACGCCCGCGCGACCCTTTTCGCCCGATCCGGGCTTTGCGCCCGGATCGGGCGCCGCGGACCGGGCGAGACCGCCTCGATCGCGCCCCGCGAAGGGCTCGGGACGCGCGAGGGAACGGCCGATGGGACGGCCGAGGGGACGCCTGAGGAGACGCGTTCGGAACACGCTCGGGACCCACCAACGAGAAAGCCGCTTTCCCGCCGGCCCCGCCCTCGCCGGCCGCGCATCGCCGACGGCCCCCTCGGGATCAAGGACGGCCTGCGGCCGCCGCTGACGCGGTCGGGGATCCTTGATCCCGAGAGCGCCGCCGGCGCTTCGGGTCCTGCGACGGCGGCTCCGGCGAGAAAGCGGCGGGCCCGGCGACGGCGCGAAGGGCCCGCGCGCCGAGATCGGTCGCAAGTGGGGCCCTTAAAGGGGCGGATCAGCGCTTTTTGGTCCGGTCCGCGTAAGGGTTCTCGCCCGCGCGCAGCACCAGCCGGATCGGCGCGCCGCCGAGATCGAAGGTCTCGCGCAGCCCGTTGGCGAGATAGCGCCGATAGCTCTCCGGCAGCGCGTCGGGGCGCGAGGCGAACAGCACGACGGTCGGCGGCCGGGTCTTGGCCTGCGTGGCGTAACGCAGGCGCAGCCGACGGCCCGACGGCGCCGGCGGCGGGTGCCGTTCGGTCTGCAGCGCCAGCCAGCGATTGAGCCGACCGGTCGGGATCCGGACGTTCCAAGCGGCGTGGGCCTTGACCACGGCCGCGCGCAGCCGATCGAGCCCTTGGCCCGTCAGCCCCGACGCCGCCACCAACGGAGCCCCGCGCAGCTGCGGCAACAGCCGCTCGAAGCGTTCTTTCAACGCCGCGAGCTTGGCCTGCGGGTCGGTTTCGAGGTCCCATTTATTCACCGCGACCACCACCGCGCGCCCCTCGCGCTCGGCCAGATCGGCGATGCGCAGATCTTGGGTCTCGAACGGGGCGCGGGCGTCGAGCAGCAGGATCACGACCTCGGCGTAGCGCACGGCGCGGAGCGCGTCGCCGACGGACAGCTTTTCGAGCTTGTCCTCGACGCGGGCCTTTTTGCGAAGCCCGGCCGTGTCGAAGATTTTGAAGGCCCGCCCCCCCCAGTCGAGATCGAGACCGATCGCGTCTCGGGTCACGCCCGCTTCGGGCCCCGTCAGCAGGCGGTCTTCGCCGAGCAGACGATTGATCAAGGTCGACTTGCCCGCGTTCGGGCGCCCGACGACGGCGATTTGGATCGGTTTGGCGGGGTCGACGTCGTAAGACAGCGGCGCGTCGGGATCTTCGGCCGGGCCGCCGCTCGGGTCGCCGCCCGGGTCGCTGCTCGGGTCGGCTGTCGAGCGGGCGTCGCCGATCGCGCGACCTTGCGCCGGAGCGACCGCGCTGTCGGCGCGGGCGGCCTCGAGGCGGACGGCCTCGGCGTGCGCGTCGAGATGCGGCCGAAGCGCGTCGTACAAATCCTCGAGCCCCTCGCCATGCTCGGCGGACAGGGCGATCGGCGCGCCGAGACCGAGCGAGAAGCCCTCGACGCGTCCCGCCTCGCCCGCGCGCCCTTCGGCCTTGTTCGCGATCACCAGCGTCGGCCCGCCGCCTTTGCGCAGCAGAGACGCGAGCTCTTGATCGACCGCGGTCAGGCCGGCGCGGGCGTCGAACACGAACAGACGCAGATCGGCGGCGGCGGCGGCGCGCTCGGTCAACCGGCGCATGCGCCCGGGCAGGCTGTCGTCGGTCGCGTCCTCGAGCCCTGCGGTGTCGAGCAGCTTGAACCGCAGATCGCCCAGCCGCGCGGCGCCTTCGCGAATGTCGCGGGTCACGCCGGGGCGGTCGTCGACCAGGGCCAGCCGCTTGCCGACAAGACGGTTGAACAGGGTCGATTTGCCAACGTTCGGCCGGCCGAGGATCGCCACGGTGAACGCGGTCTGCGGCCGCGCGCCGGCGCGGGGCGGGCCGGGCGGTGCGGCGTCCGACATGGGTCTCTCGTCTCCCTTGGGCGGGCGGCCTTCGCGGCGGAACGGGCGCCCGGCTCAGCGATAAGCGTGCAGATCGCCGCTCACATCCAGCGCGTAGAGCCGACCGCCGAGCGAAATCGGCGGGATCGCCGACCCGTCCGGCAGATCCGCCTCGCCCTGACGCTCGCCGGTCGCGGCGTCGATGCGCAGGATCTTTTCGTCGGTGCTCGTCACATAGAGCTTGCCGCCCACCAAGATCGGTCCGCCATAGGCGAAGGCGCCCTCGCGGTCTTCGGGATCGTCGTAGCGCGGCAGCTGCGTGTCCCAGATGGTTTCGCCGCTGCGCAGGTCGAGCGCCACCAGGCGGCTGTCTTCGGTCAGCACGAACACCGTGCGCCCGGCGGGCCAAACCCGGTTATAGGCGCCGAAATCGCGGATCCAGACGCGCTGGCCGCTCGGGATGTCGTAGGCCACCAGATTGCCCGCCACGCCGCCGGCGAGCAGCAGCCCTTCATAGAGCACCGGCGAGGACGAGATGTCGGTGACGAGCGACATGGCCGACCCGCGGCGCGCGCCGCCGATCATCTCGCTCCAGCCGCGGCGACCGTCGGACAAGCGGTAAATGCCGAGATCGCCCGACGCGAAAGGCGCGGCGACCACTTCGCCCGAGATCGCCGGGGCCGAGCCGGCGAGCATGGCGGCCCCGCCGTCGATGCCCGCGACCCGCCAGCGTTCGGCGCCGTTGCTGATGTCGACGGCCGCGAGCAGCCCAGAGCCGGTGACGAACACGGCCAGCCCCTTGGCCACCGCCGGCGCGGAGCGGATCGGCGACGGCGCCTTGTAGGTCCAGAGCCGCTCGCCGTCGGCGCGCTTCAAGCCGACGACCTCGCCGAACCCGGTCGTCGCGATCAGCAGGTCGCCGGCGATCGCGAGGCCGCCGCCGAACCCGTCGCGGCCGTCCTCGTCCTCGGGGGTCAGATCGGCGCGCCAGACGACCTGGCCTTCCATGCTGACGGCGGTGATCTGCGCGGCGGCGTCGAGCGCGTAGATGCGCCCGTCGGCGGCGACCGGGGCGGCGGTCACGCGCGACTCGCTGTCCGATCCGGCGCCGATCGAGGTCGACCAGAGACGCTCGAGCGCGATGTCGCCCTCGACGTTGCCGAGCACCCGATTGGCCCCGCCGCCGTCCTGGGTCCAGGCGGAGACGGCGCGCGGGGCCGGCAGGTTGGCGAGCGCCACCTCGGTGACGGCGCTTTCCGCGACGCGGGCGGCCGAGGCGACCTGGCGCACGGGAATGCGGTCGCCTTCGAGCGGATCCTCTTCGACGCCGAAATAATAGCCGCAGCCCGCCAGCGCGACGAGGCCCGACAGCGCCGCCAGCGCCCGTCGCCCCGGCAGGGCGCGGCTGGCGGCGGTCGGCGGTCCGAGGGGGATCGAAGAACGGGTCGGTTGCGTCATCGGCGGCGCTCCATGTCGCGGAGGTCTGCGGAAGGGGCGTCGCGGGCGCGCGACGGCGAGCATGATACGCGCCGCCGGCCTCGACCCGGCGGCGCGGTTAGTCGGCGTCGGCGGGGTCGGCGCCGGAAGACGGGGGCGCCGCGTCCGGCGCCGGGGCGGTCTCTGCGCCGAGAGCGGGGTCGGAGACGGGCTCTGCGGCCGCGTCGGCCCCGGGGTCGGCCTCCGTGACGGCGCCGACCGGGGTCGGCGGCGGCGGCGGCCCGCCGAGCGCCTCGAGCAGCTGCGCGATCCGGCTCGCCGCGCCCTGCGGCAGGTTGGGCGTCGCCTGCGCCTCGGCGAGCGCGCGCCGCGCTTCAAGGACGCCGCCCTTGCGCAGTTGCTGCGCGGCCGACAACTCGAGCGCCAGGGCGCGATAGGGCCGGCCGGGCGCGGCGGCCCCGGCCAGCGCGTCGAGCACCGTGTCGGGCTCGGCCGTCTCAGAGTCGATCATCGCGGCTTTCAGGACCGCCAGGTCGGCGTAGCGCGGCGCGAGGTCGGTCTCGGCGGCGATCTCGCGATAGAGCGCGACGGCTGCGTCCGCGTCGCCCGCTTGACGGCGCAACTCGGCGGCGCGCAGCCGCGCCACCAGGGCGGGACCGGCGTCGGCGCCGGCGGCGAAGCCGAGCAACGCGTCGGCGCGCTCGCCCGCGGCTTCGGGGCCTTGCTCTTCGACTGCGATCAAGGCGCCGCCCGCCGCGCGCGCGGCCTCCTCGGCGGCGCTCCGGCGCCATTCGACCACCGCGGCCCCGATCACCAGCGCCACCGCGGCGCCGAGCGCATAGGGCCCGTACCGGCGCAGCGCCGCGTAAAGCCGTTCGCGCCGCAGCTCCTCGGTCACTTCGTCGATGAAGGTGTCGCCGCCGGCGGCGGGCGACGCGGGCGTCGCGCCCCGCGCGCGCGTCTCGGCGGACGCCGCGTCAGGGGCCTCGCGCGACCCGCGCCCGGCGTCGGACGCTTTTTTCGACCGGTTCAAGCGCGGCAGCCGACCGAGCGGCGCGGCGCTCGGTTTCGCCCGGCGCGGCGCTTTGGGGGCGGACGGCTTCGCCTCGGTGTCGGAAGTGTCGTCGCTCACGGGGCTGTGCTCACAGGGCTGTCTCGGCTTTCCGATGCTCTGGCGGCGGCGCGCGTCCCTTGGGAGGCGCCCGAGAGACCCCGAGAGACCCCGAGAGACCCCGGGCCGCCCAGAGACGAACGCGCGCGTCCGGGCGCGCCGCCTGCGCGCGTCGCGTTCGCCTTTAGCCCCAACCGGTCGGCAGGCCAACCGTTTTCCCCGTCCGGGCGGGTCTCCGCTCGACGCGCGTTTTCCGCCGCCCCCCTTCTCGCGCCCCCGCGCCGCCTCAGACCGGGCGACCGCCGGAGGGCGCGTCTGGCGGCGTTTCTCGCGGCGATTCTTGGGGCGCTTCTTGCGGCGCGTCAGGGGCGGCGTCGGGGGTCGGGTCGGCGGCGTCCGGCGCGGCGTAGACATGCTCGGCCCCGGGGAACCGGCGCGCGCGCACCTCCTCGGCGTAGGTCGCGATCGCGCCGCGCATCATCTCCTCCATCGCGCCGTAGCGCTTCACAAAGGTCGGCACCCGCGGAAACAGGCCGATCATGTCCTCGAACACCAGGATCTGACCGTCGCAGGCCGGCGACGCGCCGATGCCGATGGTGGGAATCGACACCGCTTCGGTGATCTTTTGCGCGAGCGGCTCGACCACCCCTTCGACCACCACGGCGAAGGCGCCCGCCGCCTCGACCGCGCGGGCGTCGGCGATCACGCCCTCCCATTCCGCGGGGTCCTTGCCCTGGGTCCGGAACCCGCCGGCGGTGTTCATCGCCTGAGGCATCAGCCCCACATGACCGCACACGGGGACCCCGCGTCGCGACAGGTGCGCGATCGTCGGCGCCATCTCGCGCCCGCCTTCGAGCTTAACGGCGGCGCAGCCCGTCTCTTTGACGACGCGGGCGGCGTTGCGGAACGCGATTTCGGGGCTTTCCTCGAAACTGCCGAACGGCATGTCGACGACCACAAGAGCGCTTTCCGCCCCGCGCATCACCGCTTGGCCGTGCATGATCATATGCTCGAGCGTCACGCCGAGCGTGTTCGGCATGCCGTAGATCACCATGCCGAGCGAATCGCCGACCAGCAGCATGTCGCACTCGGCGTCGCACAGACGCGCCACATGGGCGGTGTAGGCGGTCAGGCAGACCAGCGGCGCGGCGTCCGGCCCTTTGCGGGCGCGCAGCCTCGGCGCGGTCATTTTGGGCCGTTTGCGCGGCGCGGCGGGGGCGTCCGGCTCGGCGAGCGCGGCCTTTTTCGACAGCGTGGATCGGGTCGACATGGCGGACCTTTCGTTGAGCCGGCGGTCGGCGCGGACGGCGCGGCCGCGGCGCCGACCGCCGCGCGGCTTTCGACCCCGCGCAGCTTGTCCGCTCCGCCGCGCCCGTCAATCGCCCGCGCCGATCGGGCGATCCTCGCGCCGCAGCCGCGCGACCGCGGCGATCACCGGCCCGCCGCGCCGAAAGCCGAGCGCGATGTTCGGCGCGTCGCGCGCCGTCCGATTGGGCGCGGCGTCGCCCGCCCCCGCGACCCGCGCGGTCTGCAGGGCGACCGCGACCGGGCCCGCCGGGGTCTCGATCAGCAGCGCGCCGCCCGACGCCACGAGCGACAGCTCGCAGTCGTGCGCGAGCGGGCTGAGCGGCCCCGCCCCGCTCGCGCCGCCGGCCTCGGGCGGCGGCGCGTAGG
>CAZBIG010000136.1:0-7584 GCA_964491865.1 uncultured Neomegalonema sp.
GGCTGCTGACGCTCGGGGCGCTCGCCGCGCGGGGGGGCGGGCCGGCCGCGCTCGACGCGGGCCGCCGCGCGCGCGCCCGACGGGCCGCGCCGCTCCTGATCGACGGGGCGACCCACCAGGACGAAGCGCTGCCGCACGTCGTCATCGTCGGGGCCGGCTTCGCGGGCGTCGAGGCGGCGCGCGGCCTGCGCTATGCGCCGGCGCGGGTCACGCTGGTCGATCGGCGAAACTACCATCTGTTCCAGCCGCTCTTGTATCAGGTGGCGACGGCGGCGCTGTCACCGGCGGACATCGCGACGCCGATCCGCGAGCTGTTTCGCGGCCAACGCAATCTTCGGGTGCTGATGGGGCGGGTCGACGGCGTCGATCCCGAAGGCCGGGCGGTTCAGATCGGCGCGCGTCGGCTGAGCTACGACCATCTGGTGCTCGCGACCGGCGCCCGTCACGGCTATTTCGGCAAGGATCACTGGGAGGCGGCGGCCCCGGGGCTGAAGAAAATCGACGACGCCACCGAGATCCGTCGGCGGGTGCTGCTGGCCTTCGAGCAGGCCGAAAGCGCCGAGACCGACGCGGCGCGCGCCGCTTGGCTCACCTTCGTGGTGGTGGGCGGCGGGCCGACCGGCGTCGAGATGGCCGGCGCGATCGCCGAGCTGGCGCGCACCGGGATGGCGGGCGAGTTCACCCGCGCCCGACCCGAGACCGCTCGAGTGGTGTTGATCGAAGGCGGGCCCCGGGTGCTCGGCGGCTTCGACGAGGATTTGTCGGCGGTGGCGCGCGCCGATCTGGCGCGCCTGGGCGTCGAGGTGGTCGCCGGCGCGCGGGTGACGGACATCGACGCCGAGAGCGTCGTTTACGGCGACACGCGGCTGCCGTGTCGCACCACGGTGTGGGCGGCGGGGGTGGTCGCGTCGCCGGCGGCGAAATGGCTGTCGGCCGAGGCCGACCGCGCCGGCCGGGTCCGGGTCGACCGGCATCTGCGGCCGCTGGCGAGCGCGCCGCGCGAGGGCGCCGCCGGGCCGCGGCCGCTCGAGGACGTCTACGCGGTCGGCGACACCGCGCTGTCCGAAGCGTGGGACGGGCGCCCGGTTCCGGGCCTCGCGCCGGCGGCGAAGCAGGCGGGGGCGTACGCGGCGTCGGCGATCCTGGCGCGGCTGCGGGGCGAACCGCTGCCGGCGCCGTTTCGCTATCGCCATGCGGGGTCCCTGGCCACGATCGGACGGGGCTCGGCGGTCGCGGATTTGAACGGGGTGAAATTGCGCGGCCCGCTCGCTTGGTGGTTTTGGGGCGGGGTGCATATTCTGTTTTTGGCCAATGCGCGCAGCCGGTTCGCGGTGGCGGCGCAATGGGCCTGGGCGTACCTGACCTATCGCCGCAGCACGCGGTTGATCACCGGATCGGCGCCTGACGAGGTCTGACGCCCAGGGCTGACGCCCAGGTCTGACGCCCAGGTCTGACGCCCAGGTCTTGCGCCCAGGTCTTGCGCCCAGGTCTTGCGCCCAGGTCTGACGCCCAGGTGGCGGTCCGCGCCGCGGCCGCGGCGGGCCCACGCGATGGCGGCGATCGGCGGCGAGGTCTGGAGCGCATGGCGAAACTTCCGTTGGACGCGGCCGATCTGCGCATCCTCGCGGCGCTTCAGGCGCACGGGCCGCTGAGCAAAACCAAACTCGCCGATCTCGTGCACCTGTCGCCGACGCCCTGTTGGGAGCGCGTCAGACGGCTGAAAAGCGCGGGCTATGTGCGCGGCTTCCACGCCGACATCGCGCTGGACCGTCTGGGCGACGTCACGCGCGTGGTCGTCACGGTGGCGCTCGCCAACCACCGCAAGTCCGACTTCGACCGCTTCGAGGCGCGGATCGCCGCGATGGACGAGGTCGTGGACTGCGTCGCGACCGGCGGCGGCGCCGATTATGTGCTGACGGTTGTCGCTCCCAGCCTGTCGGCGTTCCAGCGTTTGATGGAGACGCTTCTAGAGGCCGACCTCGGGATCTCGCGTTACGTCACCTACATCGTGACCCGCGAGATCAAGACGGCGCGCCCGAACTTGACGGCGTTGTTCGCGGCGGCCGGCAAAACGCCGCGAGCGGGCTGAGGGAGCGACGGATCGGACGGAAGAGCGCGCGAAACCGGTCCGATCGGACCGCCGGCGCGCCGATCGAAGTCCGCACGGATTGAAAGGTTCAGGCACATCCCGCGCGGCCTCTCGAGCCGCCGCGCCGCGCCGCGGCGCCGCCGACGACGCGGCCGGCGAAGTCGTCGAGAAGGTCCCCAGGAACGTCGCGAACAAACCGGCCGAGACGGCCGCGCAGAAAGAGGCCGCACGATGCTTTCAGAAGAATACGGGTTCGGCGCGCAGATCCGCAAATCCCCCTATTTCGACGCGACCTTGCGCTGGGGGGCGAAGGGATTTTCGGTGTACAATCATATGTACATTCCCCGGGACTTCGGCGATCCCGTGCAGAACTTTTGGAACCTCGTGAACAGCGCGATCCTCTGCGACGTGGCTGTCGAGCGCCAGGTCGAGATCTCGGGCCCGGACGCGGCCGCGTTCGTCCAGCGCCTCACCCCGCGCAACCTGTCGACCATGGCGGTCGGGCAGTGCAAATACGTGCTGATCACCAACGCCGAGGGCGGGGTTCTGAACGACCCGATCCTGCTGCGATTGGCGGAAGACCGGTTTTGGCTGTCGCTGGCCGACAGCGACATTCTGCTGTGGGCCCAAGGCGTCGCCGTCCATGCGGGGATGGACGTGACCATCCGCGAGCCCGACGTCTCGCCGCTGCAGCTGCAAGGGCCGCAGTCCGGCCGCGTCATGACGGCGCTGTTCGGCGCGGCCGTCGACGATTTGCGCTATTACCGGCTGCGCGAGCTTGATCTCGACGGCGTCCCCCTGGTGGTCTCGCGCACCGGCTGGTCGAGCGAACTCGGCTACGAGATCTATCTGCAGGACGGCGCGCGCGGCGATTGGTTGTGGGAGCGCATCATGGCGGCGGGCGCGCCCTTTGGCCTGCAGCCCGGCCACACCTCGTCGATCCGGCGGATCGAGGGCGCGATGCTGTCCTACCACGCCGACGCCGATATCCACACCAACCCGTTCGAACTGGGGCTGGATCGGCTCGTGGATCTCGAGATGGCGGCGGACTTCATCGGCAAACAGGCGCTGCGCCGGATCAAAGACGCGGGCGTCGCGCGCAAGCAGGTCGGCTTGGTGATCGACGCCGCCCCGCTGCCGGGGCCGAACACGCGCTTTTGGCCGGTGAGCCGGGACGGGGCCGTGATCGGCAAGGTGACTTCGGCGGTTTATTCGCCGCGGCTCGAGCAAAACATCGCCTTGGCCATGATCTCGGCCGAGCAGGCCGAGATCGGCCGGCGGCTCGAGGTCGCCCTTCCCGCCGGGGCCGCGCCGGCGCAGGTCGTCGAAAAACCGTTCTACGATCCTAAGAAGCGGCTCGCGGCCGCGTGAGCCGACGGACGCGGCGGCGCCCGGCGCGCCGCGTCCCCCGACGTCGCCGCGGCGTCAGCCGAACTTGCCGTTCAGATAATCGCGGCACGCCCGGGTCTTCGGGCTCAGAAACAGCTCGCGCGTGGGGCCCTGTTCGACCACGCGCCCCAGTTCGAAGAAGGCCGTGCGCTGCGCGACGCGGGCGGCCTGCTCCATGTTATGGGTGATGAGCACGATGGTCAGCGGGGTGGCCGGGTCGGCGGTCAGCTCCACGATCAGCTGCTCGATCACCTCGGTCGCGTGCGGGTCGAGCGAGCCGCAGGGCTCGTCCATCAGCAGCACCTCCGGCTCGACCGACAGCGCCCGGGCGATGCAGAGCCGCTGTTGTTGTCCGCCCGACAAATCCGTTCCGGGCTCGTCCAAGCGCTCCGCCAGTTCGTCCCACAGCCCGGCGCGTCGCAGGCAGCGCTCCACCTGGGCGGCCTCGTCCTGGCGGTTGCTGGCGAAACCGTGGATGCGCGGCGCGTAGGCCACGTTTTCGTAGACGCTCCAGGGGAACGGATTGGGTTTTTGCGCCACCCAGCCGAACCGGCGCCGGTGCAGGGGCGGATCGATGTCGGGCGCGTGGATGTCGTCGCCGTCCATCAGGATCCGACCGGACATCCGCGTGTCGCGCACGTCCTCCTGCATGCGGTTCAGGCATTTGAGCATGGTCGATTTGCCGCAGCCGGACGGGCCGATGAAGGCCGTGGTCTCGCCGGCGGCGATGCGCAGGTCGATGTCGCGCAGCGCTTGCGCGTCGCCGTACCAGAAACTGACCCGCTCGACCGAGATTTTCGGCGGGGCCGTGGCGGCGTCGGCGCGGCTGGCGCGCGCGAAGACGAGATCGGTCGCGGCGCGCGACGAGGTGATGTCCAACACGATGTCCTCCCTCGGCTCCGCGCCCCCGGGCGAAACCGTCGAAGGCAGGCTCCGCCAGGTCGGCCGGCGGGACCTTGAGCAACGTCAAAGCGGTCCGCGCACCGAAATCCTGGCCCAGACCCCGAACCAAGCCCTGGACCACGCCCTGAACCCGGGGTCGAACGGGGCCCAGGCCCCGCCGTTCCGGACCCGGTTTCGGACCCAATTGCGGACCCGGTCGGCCTAGGGCGCCGCCTCGGATGCGGAGGCGATCAGCCGCAGCAGCCGGAGGCGGCGGCCGGGGCGCGCTCGGCCAGCGCGAAGGGAGACGCCGCGGGCGTCGGCGCCTCGGCGCCCGGCTCGGCCGGCGCGAAGTCGAAGAACGGCGCGAACCGGCTCTGCGACAGGGCGGCCGCGGTCTCGCCGTCGACGGTCAGGGCGGTCCCCGCCTCGAAGCGGTGGGCGTGGTCAAGGTCGAGCCGCCGCTCCGCGCCGTCGGCGCCGCCGCGATAGCGCGCGGTCCAAAGCTCTCGACGCGCCAAATCTCCGACCTCGGCCGCGAACAGACGATAGGTCGCCGAGACGAAGCGGAAGCCGTCGAGCGTCGCCGCGATTTCGGGGTCGGTCAGCGACAGCGGGCTCGCCGACACCAGCCGCGGGCGCGCGAAACCTGTTTCGAGGGCGAGGGATTCGAAGCTCCGCCAGTCCATCGCGCCGCCGAGGCACTCGCCGTAGATCACCGGATCGCGGCGCAGACGGTCGGGCAACGGCGCGTCGGCGTAGACGTCCGAGAAATAGAATTCGCCGCCTTTCTTCAGCAGGCGCCGCAGCCCCGCCAGCGCCGCCCGCTTGTCCGCGGCCAGATTGACGACGCAGTTCGAGACCGCGACGTCGTAGCCGGCCGGGGCGAGGGCCAGGTCGCCGAGGCGTTCGAGATAGCCTTGGTGGAACGCGACGTTGGGTCGGTCGTAGCCGAATTGGGCCATGTGCCAGAGCTTGCGCCGCTCCGCCGCCTCCAACTGCTCCGGCGTCATGTCGACGCCGTCGACGAAGCCGTCCGGACCAACCAGTTGCGCGAGCACATAGACGTCGCGCCCGGCGCCGCAGCCGAGATCGAGCACGCGCGCGCCCTCGACGGCTTCGGGCGCGATCAGGCCGCAGCCGAAGTACCGCTCTCGGGTCTCGGGGTGCAGATTGCCGATGAGCCGCTTCAGCCGCGCGTCGGGCGCGGCGGCGGTGGCGCAGGCGTCGGTTCTCAGATCGTCCGACCGCGACACCGCGCGGCCGTAATAATCCTGCACCAAAGCGTGGGTTTCGGCGGTTCGGTCGGCGTCCGGCGCCGTCTCGAGCCGTCGAGCGTCTTCCGTCATCAGACAAACTCCGCAAATGCGCGAAAACAGATCCTGACAAATGGGGGATCGGGCCGCTTGCGTCAAAGCGTCCGGATCACAGCGTTTCTACGCATCCCCTGCTTGTCACCCGAAGCAGCAAGGCCCTACATAACCCGAGTGAAATTGTCGGAGACTGAACACGGGACCGGCGTCGCGCACGAAGATCGCCCGGCGATCGCGACGCGACGCGAGAGGTCCTCCGGTCGAGCCGACCAAACAGACGCGGCCGCGGGCCCCGAAGCGGATCTTGCGCGCCAGTTAGGGATGGATGTGATGACCCGGTTGTCGCTGCGCGGCTTGACGCGCCGGTTCGGCGCAACGGCGGCGATCGAGACGCTCGATCTCGACGTCGGGGCGGGCGAGGTCGTCTGTCTGCTGGGCCCGTCGGGCTGCGGCAAGTCCACGACCTTGCGGATCGCCGCCGGCGTCGAACGGCAAGACGCCGGGTCGGTGCGCGTGGACGGCGCCCTGGTCTCGGACGAGAACCGCCACCTGCCGCCCGAGAAGCGGTCGGTGGGCCTGATGTTTCAGGAATGCGCCCTGTTCCCGCATCTGAGCGTGATCGACAACGTCGCCTTCGGGCTGCGGGGCGCGGACCGCCGGGCGCGCGCGACGGCGTCGCTGCAGCGGGTCGGGCTGGCGCACCGGGCGGACGCGTATCCCCACCATCTGTCGGGCGGCGAGCAGCAGCGCGTCGCGCTCGCGCGGGCGATCGCGCCGAAGCCCAAGGTCATGCTGATGGACGAGCCGTTCTCGGCGCTCGACCATCGTCTGCGCGACGCGGTCCGCGACGAGACCCTGTCCTTGCTGAAGGAGGACGGCGCGGGGGTGCTGCTGGTCACGCACGACCCGGAGGAAGCCATGCGCATGGCCGACCGAATCGCGTTGATGCGGGACGGCCGGATCGTGCAGATCGGCGCGCCCTATCATCTGTACAACAACCCGGTCGATCGGCGGGCGGCGGCCTTCTTCAGCGATCTCAACATCATCCACGGCGTGGTGCGGGACCGTCAAACCGAGACGGCGTTCGGGCGGTTCCTGACGCCTCAACTGATCGACGGCGCCGACGTTGAGATCATCGTGCGCCCGCAGCACCTGAAAATCGATCTCGAGCGCGACGGCCTGCCCGAAGCGACCGCGCAAACCGGCGCGCCGGCGCGCGGCGTGGTCGAGCGGGCGCGCTTCATGGGCGGGCACTCGCTGATCGAGGCGCGCATGGACCATGACGCCCGGGTGTTGTCGGCGACCGTGCCCGGCGCGTTTTTGCCGCCGCCGGGCGAGCCGGTGTGGCTGTCCTTGCGCCGGGACCGTTGCTTCGTGTTCCCGTGCGCCGTGCAAAGCCGCGTCGAATGGCCGTATTTCGCGCCGGAACCGGCGACCCGGCGCAAGGGCGATCTGGTGCCCGGGCGCTTGGGCGTCGAAGCCGCGGGACCCGGGCCGGTCGGCCACGCGCAGCTGTCCGCCGGGCGCCCCGGCCTCGGCGAGGGCGTCTACGACCGCGTGCTGCCCGGCGGGCCGACCGTCGAGCTGCGCCGCTGAGGGCGCGCCGGCCGCGCGCGCTGCGACGTCGCCGCCGGATTTCCGCGATCGCCCGCTCTGGACCCGCCGGGCCGCAGCTTGCATAACCGGGTCTGCGCTTTCAGATAGAAACCTCCAGGGCGGCGCGCCGGCGTCGGATCTGCGAGACAGCGGCCGCGCCCCCGCGGCTCAGCAGGAGCAACCACCCATGCCGCATTGGACTGGCATTCTAATCGTCGTGATCCTCGCCGTTCTGTTGTTCGGCCGGGGCAAGATCTCGTCGCTGATGGGCGACGTCGCCAAGGGCATCAACGCCTTCAAGCGCGGCATGAAAGA
>CAZBIG010000137.1:0-7501 GCA_964491865.1 uncultured Neomegalonema sp.
GGCGTTGAAACGGATCGTTCGCGCAGTCGACGTGCCGATCGTGGCCGACATCCACTTCCATTATCGCCGCGCCATCGCAGCGGCCCAGGCCGGGGCCGCCTGTCTGCGGATCAACCCGGGCAATATCGGCGACGCGGCGCGGGTGCGCGACGTCGTGCAGGCCGCCAAAGACCACGGCTGCGCGATTCGCATCGGCGTGAACGCCGGCAGCCTCGAGCGCCATCTGCTGGAGAAATACGCCGAGCCCTGCCCCGAAGCGATGGTTGAGAGCGCGCTCGAGCACGCCAAAATCCTCGAGGACAACGACTTCTTCGAGTTCAAGATCTCGGTGAAGGCCTCGGACGTGTTTTTGACCGCGGCGGCCTATCAGGGGCTCGCCGACGCGTGCGACTATCCGCTCCATCTCGGCGTCACCGAAGCGGGCGGGCTGCGGGCGGGCACGGTCAAAAGCTCGATCGGCCTCGGCATGCTGCTGTGGGGCGGGATCGGCGACACGCTGCGCGTCTCGCTGTCGGCGGATCCGGTCGATGAGGTGATGGGCGGCTTCGACATCCTGAAGTCGCTGAACCTGCGCCATAAGGGGGTGACGATCATCAGTTGCCCGTCCTGCGCGCGCCAAGGCTTCGACGTGATCAAGACGGTCGGCGTCCTCGAGGAGCGGCTGGCGCATATCTCGACGCCGCTGACGCTGTCGGTGATCGGCTGCGTCGTGAACGGCCCCGGAGAGGCGCGGGAGACCGATTTCGGCTTCACCGGCG
Organism: uncultured Neomegalonema sp.; assembly: GCA_964491865.1. Classification (GTDB taxonomy): domain Bacteria; phylum Pseudomonadota; class Alphaproteobacteria; order Rhodobacterales; family Rhodobacteraceae; genus JBCBRF01. The sequence continues at coordinate 759 of CAZBIG010000137.1, forward strand.
GCGGCGCGGGGTCGGGCATGGTCTATGTGTCGGGTCTGCAGAGCCACAAGATGGACAATGCGCGGATGGTCGATCACTTGGTCGAGCTGGTCGAACAGGCGGCCGAGAAGCGGCAGGCCGAGCTCGACGCGGAGAAGGCGGCGGCCGAGGCGGCGGAGTGAGACGCGTGGCGATCTGGATCCTCGTCTTGGCGGCCCTCGGCGCGGCCGCCGGCGCGGCCTATGTCCGGTTCGCCCCGGTCCCCGAGCCCGTCGATCCGCTGGCCGCGGCGCCGCCGTCGAGCCCGAACTGGGCGCTCGCCGCCGCGCCCGAGACGCCGACGGCCGCGCGCCCGACCCGAGGCGCGCCGGTGTTCGCGACCGATCCCGAAACCCTGCTCGACGCGCTCGACGCCGTGATGCTCGACGAGCCCCGGGTCGCTTTCTTGCGCCCGCCCGGCGGCCCGTTGACCCGCGCCTACACGCAGCGCTCGGCGTTGATCGGGTTTCCCGACCTGATTTCGGCGGCCGCGGTCGATCTCGGGGCCGGCGACGCCGGCCGGCGGAGCGCGCTGGTCCTCTATTCGCGGTCGGTCTACGGGCGCTCGGATCTCGGCGTGAACGGGGCCCGGCTCGACCGGATCATCGCCGCCCTCGAAAGCCGGCTCGACACGGCGCGCTGACGGCGCCCCGCGCTTCGGCCAGGCCGTCGTCGGGCGGCGGGCGCGCCCTTTAAGCGGCCTCAAGCACGATCTTGCCGCGGGCCCGGCCGGTCTCCAGGAAGGCGTGCGCCCGCGTCAGCGTCGCGGCGTCGATCGGGCCGAAGACCGAGGCGAGGGTGCTGCGCACCCGCCCGGCCTCGATCATCGCGGCGGTCTGGTCCAGCAGCGCCCCTTGCGCGTCCATGTCGGGCGTTTGGAAGAGCGATCGCGTGAACATGAACTCCCAATGCAGCGACAGGCTTTTCGGCTTCAGCGCCATCACGTCGAAGCGCTGCGGATCGTCGATCAGCGCCAGAGCGCCTTGCGGACGCATCGCGTCGACGATCGCCGCGAGGTGATCGTCGGTCCCGTTCGCGGCCAGCGCGGCGTCGACCCCCGCCGGGCCGACGGCGCGCGCGATCTCGGCGGCGAGATCTCCGGAATGGTCGGCGACATGCTGCGCGCCCAGCGACCGCACCCAGTCCGCCGTCTCGGCCCGGCCGGCGGTGGCGACGATCGTCGCGTCGGTCAACGCGCGCGCAAGTTGGATGGCGATCGAGCCCACCCCGCCGCCGGCGCCGACGATCAACAGCGCGCCGGCGCCCTCGGCGGGCAGCGCCAGCCGGTCGAACAGCGCCTCCCAAGCGGTGATGGTGGTGAGCGGCAGCGCGGCCGCCTCGGCGAAACTCAGCGTGCGGGGCATCCGCCCGACCAGCCGCTCGTCGACAGCCTGCCGCGCCGCGTTCGAGCCTGGACGGTTGAGCGCGCCCGCGTAATAGACCCGATCGCCCGGCTTGAAGCGCGTGGTCTCGGGGCCGACGGCTTCGACGACGCCCGCCGCGTCCCACCCCAGGATCCGCGCCTGGCCCGATCGCGTCTCCTCGGTCGGCGCGAAATGCGCGCGCACTTTCCAATCGACCGGATTAACCGACACCGCCTTCACCGCGACCAACAGGTCGCGCGCGCCGACCTCGGGCTCGGGCGCCGCATAGTCGATCAGTGCGTTCGGGGCGTCGATGGGACCGGCCTGCGCGTATCCGACAGCCTTCATCGCGTATACTCCTGCATGGCGTCATGAGCGTCTTCGGCCAGGGGCCGACGCCGCGGAGATCGCCCCTTTCCGGCGCCGGCGGGAGATGGAAACATTTTTCACCTAGTGGGGTTTGCGGGCCGGCCCGGCGGAGACCGCGAGAGGAGATCGGCGATGGCGCATGCGCGGTATGATTGCGGGCCCGGATGCCCGGTGGCGGCGTCGCTCGACGTGATCGGCGGCAAGTGGAAGGGCTCGATCCTCTATCTGCTGCTCGACGGTCCGGTGCGGTTCAACGCGCTGCAGCGGCTGTTGGGCGAGGTGGCGACGCGCACGCTGTCGCTGGCGCTGCGCGATCTCGAGCGCGACGGGTTGGTCACGCGCCGCGTGATCGACGGCGCGCCGCCGGGCGTCGAATACGCGCTGTCCGAAGTGGGCGAAACGCTCGCGCCCGCGCTGTTGGCGCTGCGGGATTGGGGCGTGCGCCGCCTGGTCGCCATCAGCGCCGATCTGCCCCAGGATCGCGAGATCCGGCGTCTGGCCCGCGCGGTCGAAGCGCCTTAGCCGCTCGACCCGAGCAGCACGAACCGCGCGCGGTTGCGGGCGGGCCCGCGCCTCGCCGGCCGCTTGACGCGGGCCGCAGGGCGTCGGACATCCCGTCCATGATCCCCGCGGAGAAAATCACACAGATCCTCGATCGCGTCGGCTTTCTCGAGGCGCGTATGGCCGAGGGCGTCGAGGGCGACGCGTTCGTGAAGCTGTCGAAGGAGTACGCGCTGCTCGAGCCGGTCGCGGCCGAGGCGAAAGCGTATCGCGCGCTGCTCGCCGACATGGCCGAGGCCGAGGCGATGCGCGCCGATCCGGAGATGCGCGCCTTCGCCGAGGAGGAGCTCGAGGCGCTGCGCGCGCGCTTGCCCGAGGCCGAGCACGCGCTGCGTCTGGCGCTGGCGCCGAAGGACGCGGCGGACGACAAGCCGGCCATCCTCGAGATCCGCCCCGGGACGGGCGGCGACGAGGCGGCGCTGTTCGCGGGCGATTTGTTCGCGATGTACGCCCGTTACGCCGAGGCCCAGGGTTGGCGGGTCGAGATTGTCGAGGAAAGCCCGGGCGAGGTCGGCGGCTACAAGGAAATCGTGGCCAACGTGAAGGGCGAGGGCGCCTTCGCCCGGCTTAAATTCGAATCGGGCGTCCACCGGGTGCAGCGGGTTCCGAGCACCGAATCGGGCGGGCGGATTCACACCTCGGCCGCGACCGTCGCGGTGCTCCCCGAGGCCGAAGAGGTCGATATCGAGATCAAGCCCGAGGAGATCCGCATTGACACGATGCGGGCCTCGGGCGCGGGCGGGCAGCATGTGAACACCACCGACAGCGCGGTGCGCATCACCCATTTGCCCACCGGGATGGTGGTGACCTCGTCCGAAAAGTCGCAGCACGCGAACCGCGCCAAGGCGATGCAGGTGCTGCGGTCGCGCCTGTTCGACGCGAAGCGCCAGGCGGCCGACGCGGCTCGGGCCGAGGCGCGTAAGGGTCAGGTCGGGTCCGGCGATCGGTCCGAGCGGATCCGCACCTATAATTTTCCGCAAGGCCGCGTCACCGACCACCGCATCAATCTGACGCTTTACAAGCTCGATCAGGTTTTGGCCGGGGGCCTGAGCGAGCTGATCGAGGCGCTGGCCGCGGCCGATCAGGCGGAACGTCTGGCGGCGCTTGACGACTGACCCGCGCCTATTGCGCGGCGGCGGTTCGACTTTACCTCAAGCAGCGCGGCGCGGTTGCGGCCGCCCGCATCCCCCCTCAAGGAGAGACCGATGCCGCTGCTTGTGTGCCCGAACTGCCAGTCGCCGATGACCGAGGTGGCGCGACGGGGCGTCTATGTCGATGTCTGCGTGCAGTGCCGCGGCGTCTGGCTTGACGGGGGCGAACTCGAGAAGCTGCTCGACGCGGCCGACGCGGGCCAGGCCGAGGCGCAGGCGAGCGCGCGCTATGAACGCCCCGAAAACTATCGCGCCGCGCGTCATGACGGCGATCGCCCTCGACAGCGCCGGCGCGAGGGCGGCGTGTTCGAGATGTTCGGCGACCTGTTCGACTGACGCGCCCGCGCGGCCCGGCGGCCAAGGGCGGCCAAGGGCGGCCAAGGGCGGCCAAGGGCGGCCAAGAAGGGCGGCCAAGAGCAGTGATGGGCCGCAGTGGACCAGCGGGCGCCGCCAGGGACGGTCCGCCGCGCCTCGGGCGCTGTCAGGCGGGGGCGGCGGCCGCCGCCGGCGCCTGCTTTTTCACCCGGCGCTTCAGCGCGCGGCCCGTGACCCGGGCGCTGATGAACGAGAACCACCGGAACAGCAGCGTCGGCAGCGCCATCACCAGAATGATGAAGATCAGCGCGACCACTTCGGCCGCCCCTTCGATCTCGAGGTCGCCGTCGACCGCCGCCACGGCCAGCGCCGCCAGGATCAGCACGAAGAACGCGAAATTGAGCAGCGTCAGCACGGTCCAGATCCAGGCGAAGAAGCCGCGCGGCCAGGGCAGCAACCAATATCGCTTTTCAAGAGAGCCGCTGACGCTGCGCGCTGTGGCGATTTGGGCCCGAGCGCGCGCCAGGAATTCGCGGTGCGCGCGGGCGCGCATGGTCTCGAGTTCGGCGCGTTTCTCGGCGTCTTCTTCCAGGCGCGACAGCTCCTTCAGCCCCCGCGACAGCTCCATATGGTGGCGCAGCTCCTGCTCCTCGCGGCTTTGCTGGTCGCGCTTGCTGCGCCCCACCAACCAGTTCAGCAGCGGCAGCACCACCACCGCGAAGGCGCCCTGCAGAATGTTCTCCTGCAGCAGCTCCCAGACCTTGGCGATCTCGAACTCCATTCAGCCCTCCCTCCGGGATCGACGCGGCGCGTTCAGGCCGCGGTGTCGCGGCCGGCCGCGCGACGGCGCTCGACGAACTGGACAAAGCTGCGGAAGGCGAAAAACCGGAACAGAAACGCCAGCGCGCCCAGGCCGACGCAAACCCCCATCATGATCGCCGCGACCCGCTGATCGGCGGCGTCGTCGATCAGGTTGAACTCGTTGTTCGGCCCGCTGGTGAACAGCCAGAACGAGATCAGCACCGGCATCAGCAGCGACGCCCAGGCGGAGATCGCGAACAGCAGCGACATCGCCGATCCGAGACCGGTGCGCGGCGGCGGGATCAGCAGATAGCGTTCGTGCGGGTCGCGGGTTTCGGCCTCCTCGACGCCGTTCAACTCTTCGATGCGGAGCGTGGTTTCGCTCATCAGACGCGCCAGCATCTGGTCGAATTCGGCCCTGCGATCGGCGTCGCGCAGGCTGGCGCTCGCCTTGCTCATCGCTTCGATCAATTCGAGATTGCTCTTGATCAGCGCGCGGCCTTCGTTGCGCATGTCGGCGCGGCTTCGGGTCAGCCGGCTGACGAACAGCGATCCGACGCCCGAATAGGCGATCACGAGCAGAATGCCGTAGATGATGTTGTTGTCGATATTCACGACGGCCCCCCAGCCTAGCGACCTGGTCCGCGGCGGACCCGTGTTCGGTCGATTGCGTGCGCGCTCACCTTAGGGTTCTCGAATGGTTGCCGAACTTTGTGACAGCGACAATCACGGCCCGTCGATCTCGACCGTTTTGGCCCGCGCCGTGGCGGTTCTTTCCGACGCGGGCGTGACCGAGGCGCAACGCGACGCGCGGCGTTTGATGGCGTGGGCGGCCGAGCTCGAGCCGGCCGCGCTGGGGATCGCTTTGCACGAGCGGCGCGCGCTGCCGGCGGCCGCCGCGGCGCGGTTCGAAGCCGCGGTCGCGCGCCGCGCCGACAGGGTTCCGGTTTCGCAGATCGTCGGCGGCCGCTGGTTTTACGGGCGCTGGTTCGCCGTGACGCCGGCGGTGCTCGACCCGCGACCGGAGAGCGAAACGCTGGTCGCCCAGGCGCTCGCGCATCTGCCTGTCGACCGACCGGCGCGTCTGCTCGATCTCGGCGCGGGCTCGGGCTGCCTGCTGCTGAGCGTGCTGGCCGAGCGGCCCGAGGCGGCGGGCGAAGGCGTCGACGTCAGCGCCGACGCGTTGGCGGTGGCGGCTCGGAACGCCGCCGCGCTGGGGCTGTCGGCGCGGGCGGTCTGGCGCCGGGCGGATTGGTTGACCGGGGCGGTCGGGCGCTTCGACGCGATCCTGTGCAACCCGCCTTACATCCCTGAAGCGGCGTGGCGCGATCTGGCCCCCGAGGTGCGGCGGCACGAGCCCAAGGGCGCCCTGACGCCCGGCCCTGACGGGCTCGAGGTCTATCGTCGGCTGGCGCCTCGGATCGGGTCGCGCTTAGCGCCCGGGGGCGCGGCGTTTTTCGAAGTCGGCGCGGGCCAGGCGGCGGCGGTCGCGGCGTTGTTCGACGCCGCCGGCTTGACGGCGCGCTGCGCGGCCGACCTCGATGGCCGCGACCGGGTGGTTTGGGTCCGTCCGTAATGGCGCGCGCGCTACACCCCGGGCCGCGCGGGCGGCGCGGCGCGGCGTCGGGGGATTTTACTTGGCGTTAAAGCGTTGCCGGGTTATCTGGTCCCCATGGAACGCGAAGCGTCGGCGTAGAATTGCGCCCTCGGCGTTCCCCGCATAGGCGACGACGGGTGTCGCCTGCCAACGCCGATATTTCCGGTTTGCTTCCAGCGGCGTCGCTCGCCACAGGCGATCTTCATCTTGCCGGCGCGTCCGCTCACAGCCAAACGAGCATCATGAGACCATCACAAAAAAACAATCGAGCACGCGGTAAGAGCAGCCGAAAATCAAATGGCGCTTCTCTCAACCGAGTTTACGAAAGCAACGGACCTGAAGGTAAAGTCCGGGGCACTCCACAGCAGATTATCGAAAAATATTTAACGCTCTCACGAGATAAAGCGACCGCAGGCGATCGAATTCTAGCCGAGAGCTTGCTGCAGCACGCCGAGCACTATTCGCGTATTTTGACGGCGGCGCAGGCGACGCACGCGCCCGTGCGACGCGACGAAGATCAGGACGACGAGTCGGAGACCGAAACGGCGCGCGAGCCGGCGCGCGAGC
>CAZBIG010000138.1:0-7472 GCA_964491865.1 uncultured Neomegalonema sp.
CGACGGGGCCTCGATGGCCCCGTCGAGCGCGGTCCCCCTTGTCCCAATGAGCTCGACGGGGCCTCGACGGCCCCGTCGAGCGCGTTTCCCCTTGTCCCAATGAGCTCGACGGGGTCTCTACGGCCCCTCCGAGCGCGCGCCCCGTTCTCCCAATATGGTCGACGGGGCTTGGTCGCCTCTGCCGAAGGCGCTTCCCGTGGCCTCCAAAACTCGGCGACGCCGCTCTTGGCCGGACCGTTTGGCGCGAGGCGCCCAAGGCTCCGAAGGCTCCCAAGGCGCTCGACGGGGCCTCGACGGCCCCGCCGAGCGCGCGCCCTTTTCCCGGAGACCGCGGTCGGGCGTCGACGGCCCTCCCGGGGGCGGGTCAGTTCTTGGCTTTGTCCACCAAGGCGTTGGCTTTGATCCAAGGCATCATGCCCCGCAAGGTCTCGCCGACCTCTTCGATCTGGTGCGCGTCATGGCGCCGGCGGGTCGCCTTGAACATCGCCTGGCCGCCGCGGCACTCCTTCATCCAGTCCGAGGTGAATTTGCCCTCCTGGATGTCCGTCAGGATCGCCTTCATGCGCGCCTTGGTCTCCTCCTTCGGCAGCACGCGCGGACCCGACACGTACTCGCCGTACTCGGCGGTGTTCGAGATCGAATAATTCATGTTGGCGATCCCGCCCTCGTAGATCAGGTCCACGATCAGCTTCACTTCGTGCAGGCACTCGAAATACGCCATCTCGGGCGCGTAGCCGGCCTCGACCAGCGTCTCGAAGCCCGACCGGATCAGCTCGACCAGGCCGCCGCAAAGCACCGCCTGCTCGCCGAACAGGTCGGTCTCGCACTCTTCCTGGAAGGTGGTTTCAATGACGCCCGAACGCCCGCCGCCGATCGCCGAGCAGTACGACAGCCCCAGCTCCAGCGCCTTGCCGGTCGCGTTCTGGTGGACGGCGACCAGACAGGGCACGCCGCCGCCGCGCTCGAACTCCGACCGGACCGTGTGCCCGGGGCCTTTCGGCGCCATCATCACCACGTCGACTTCGGCGCGCGGCTCGATCAGGCCGAAATGCACGTTCAGCCCGTGCGCGAAAGCGATGGCGGCCCCGTCTTTCAGATGCTCGTGGATGTGCGCGCGATAGGCGTCGGCCTGCAGCTCGTCGGGCATGCACATCATGATGAGGTCGCACCATTTGGCGGCCTCGTCGATCGCGCGAACGGTGAGCCCCGCGCCCTCGGCTTTCTTGGCCGACCCCGAGCCTGGCCTCAGCGCCACGCACAGGTCTTTGACGCCGCTGTCGCGCAGGTTCAGCGCATGGGCGTGGCCCTGGCTGCCGTAGCCGACGATCGCGACCTTCTTGTCTTTGATCAGATTGATGTCGCAGTCGCGATCATAATAGACGCGCATCGCCGCCTCCCGTCGTCATGGACGCTCGGCCCGCGGGCGTCGTCGCGCGACAGGCCGAGACATAAAAAAACGCGCTCGAACGAGAGCGCGACAGTTTCGTGCGCTTAGGCGCTGATATCGGCCGTTTCAAGCGAAATCCGCGTGTCGGCCGAGCGCACCCGCCGCGCCCGCGGCCGTCAGCCGGCTTTCAACAGCAGCGCCGTCAGCGAAAACCCGAACAGCACCACGGTGAAAAATCCGCAGATCCCGGCGTTGAAGATTTTTTGGCGGACATGCTCGGCGCTGAACAGTTCGCGCTCCGGCGCCTCGGGGTCGGCGCCCACGCGGACTTCGTCGAGCGCGAGCGCCGACACCGTAAGATGCACCGCCGTCGTCGGCACCACGATCGCGATGAAGTCGGCCAGCACCGAGTCCGGCCGGCCGAGGATCGCGACGATGATCAGGCTCGACGCCAACATGAACAGCGAGAACATCTCGCCGAATTGAATGCGCCGCGCTTGCGCCCGGGCGACGTCGAGCACCGCCTTCGCGATCTCGGGCCGCGCGGTCTCATAGGCTTCGTAGATCTCTTGGGCGCGCGCGCTTTGCGCCGGGCCGCCGGTCGCCTGCGCCGCGCCCATGACATAGGCCGCGATCCGCGCGTCGCCGATCTTCAGGTTTTCGATCAGAAGCGCCGACAACAGATCTTCGATGTCGTTGCGCCGCCGGTTCTGCCGATCGATCAGGAAAGCGACCGTGATCGCGAAAAACGCCGTGACCAGCGCGGTCGCTTCGAAATGCCCCTCATAGGCGTAGCCGGGCACGAAGAAACTCACGGCGGCGAACACCGACAGCGCGGCCAGCGCGGCGCGAAATCCCAGACCGAACTCGCGTTCGAGATTGAGGCCGAAATTCGCGACCACGATGAACACCGCGCCCAGAAAGACCGACCCGGCGACGTCGGTCTCGTAGCCGAGCCCGGCCAGGAAAGCGGCGGCGAACAGCGGCGTGAAGTACCAGAGCAGGTTCACGTTGCTGAAGGCGCTGAGATTGTTCGCCGCGATGAAGGTGACGCCGCCCAGCCCCGCGATCAGCCCCGGCAACGCGAAGACGAGCGACACGCTCCAGATCGCCCCGGTCGAGACCGCCGCCTGCGGCGCGGCGTCGGGCGCGACCAGAACGACCGCGGCGGCGACGCCCAGACTGATCACCCGAGAGATCAAGCTGCTCGCGATCGAGGCGCGGACGCTGGCCCCGAGCTCGCCGGCGTCGGCCGAGCGCGCCAAGGCGGCGTCTTTCAAGGCGCGCGAGATGTCGGTGGCGAACAGGGTGCTGAGCGCCATGAACAGCGCCGAGCCGAGCCCGAACCAGACGCCGGGCGGAACCTCGCCCAGCGCGTCGGGCGAGGCCAGGGCCCCGAGCGCCGTCAGATCGCTCGAGGCCACCAGCAGCAGCCCCACGAGCCCCACGGCGAAGAACAGCAGCGACCAGCCCCAATGGCCGGTCACGCGAAACCCGCCCGGCCGCCCGGCGCGCAGCGTGAGCGTGAAGATCAGAAACGCCACCGGCCAGGTCTCGTAGAGAATAGCCGCCTGCAGCTTCGAGGCCCCTTCGAGCCCGCGCACCAACAGATAAAAGGCGACCGCGTTGGTCGCGCTGTCGAGCACGGCCAGCCCCATCAGACGCGGGCTGGTCACGAGCTTGCGCATTTGGAACAGCGCGACGCCAAACCCGCCATAGAGCCCGAGCGCCGCCACCAGCGCGATCGAGGCGAAGACGTAGATGCCGATCAACTGGTCGAGCGCCGCGTAGCCTTCGGCGTCGGCCTCGACGATCGCGACGGGATAGAGCGCGTAGAGCAGCACGCTCGTCAGCATGACGATGATCGCGTTCATTCGGCCCTCGCGCCTGACAGAGGAGGGGGCGGACGCCCCCGCGGCCCGCGCCCTTTACCGGGCGCGGGCCCGGGCGCTTGACGGGGCCGCGGACGCGCGCCGGCGCGTTGCCGGCGCGCCACGGCCGACGGTCCCGCGAGGGGCTACTCGGCGGTCAGCCCGGTGAACTCGGTCCCGTCCAGAAACCGCACCCGGCCCTCGGCCGGCCCGAGTTCGGTGTCCGGGGCGGCGCCGACGTCCAGCGTGCCGGCGATCGGATCGGACGCGTCCGAGCCCTCGGGCCAGAACGCGCCGACCAGCGACCGACCGTCTTCGCGCACCGTGTAAAGGCCCACGAAGAAGCCGCGGCCGTCGACGTTGAGAACGAACCGGCCGCGCGCGGCGCCCGCGGCGGCGTCCGCGCTCAGAAAGGCGGTCGTCGGCGGCGTCGGCTCGTCGGCCGACATCAGTTTCATGGCCCCTTCGACCTCGGCCCCGCGCAAGAACCGCCAGTCGAGCGCCGGTCCGCGCTCAACCTCGCGCGGGGTCAAGGCGGCGGGGTCTTCGGATCCGTCGCTCTGCGCCGAGACCCGTTCGGCCGGCCCCAAAACGACGAGCGCCGCCAGCAGCAGACCCGCGCCGGCCGATCCCCGGCGCGACCGGTGTGGCGACGCCGAGGGCGAGCGCGGCGCGGCGCGGCGGCGGGCGGGGCGGGGGCGAAAGGTCGTCACGATGCGCTGTCCTCATCTCGAACGGTCCGCGCGCCGGCGCGCCGCGACCGCCGGCGGCGCCCGAGCGCTTCCCGCGCGCCGCGCCCTGTGCTACGCGCCCGCGAACCTCGCGCCGCGGATACGCGGTTCGGCCGCCCTCGCAAACAGGAAAACACCAATGGCCCTGGAACGCACCTTTTCGATCATCAAACCCGACGCTTGCGAGCGGAACCTCACGGGTAAAATCAACGCCATGTTCGAAGACGCGGGCCTGCGCATCGTCGCGCAGAAGCGCATCCACATGACCAAGGAGCAGGCCGGCGCGTTTTACGCCGTGCACAAAGAGCGGCCGTTCTACGACGAACTCTGCACCTTCATGTCGCGCTCGCCGGTGGTCGTGCAGGTGCTGGAAGGCGAAGACGCGGTCGCGAAAAACCGCAAGGTGATGGGCGCGACCAATCCGGTCGAAGCCGAGGTCGGCACCATCCGCAAGCTGTTCGCCGAGTCGATCGGCGAGAACTCGGTGCACGGCTCGGACAGCCTCGAGAACGCTCAGATCGAGATCGCCTACTTTTTCTCCGGCGTCGAGCTGGTGGGCTGAGGCGCGCGCGCCGACGCTAAGCCCTGTCGCCAAACCTGGACGCCAAACCCGGTAGCTCAACCTGGACGCCAAGCCCGGTCGCCAAGCCCGGTCGGCAAGCCCGGTCGGCAAGCCCGGTCGGCAAGCCCGGTCGCCAGTCCCGATCGCAAAGCGCGCGGCGCAGGCCGGCCGGTCCTCGGGGCCGCCGGAGCGCCGCCGGTCAGTCCGCGAGCGCCGGGGCCGTCAGCGCGTCGGGCGACGCGGGCCAGGCCGTGGGGACGCGCCCTGCGTCAAGAACGAACCGCTTGAGCGCCGCCGGATAAAGCGCGTGTTCGAGCTTCAAGACCCGCGCGGCCAGCGTCTCGGCCGTGTCCTCCGGCCGGACGGACAGCGCCGCCTGCGCCAGGATCGGCCCGCTGTCGACTTCCGCCCGCGCCAGGTGCACGGTCGCGCCGTGGATCTTCACGCCCGCCGCCAGGGCCCGCGCATGGGTGTCGAGCCCGGGAAAGGCGGGCAGCAACGACGGGTGAATGTTGAGGATCCGGTCGGGCCACCGGGCCACGAACGCGCCCGAGAGCACCCGCATGAAACCCGCGAGGCAGATGATCTCGACGCCGGCCGAGCGCAGCGCGCGGTCGAGCGCCGCTTCGAAGCCGGGCTTGTCGCCGCGGAACGCGCCCTGGTCGATCGCGGCGACGGGGACGCCGGCCGCTTCGGCCGCGGCGAGGCCCGCAGCGGTCGGCGCGTTCGAGGCCACAAGCGCGATCTCGGCCGGATAATCCCCGTCGCGGGCGGCGTCGAGCAGCGCGGCCATGTTCGAGCCCCGGCCCGATATCAGCACGCCGACGCGCGGCTTGGCCCCGGAAAAAGCGCTCAAAAGGCCCCCCGATAGCGGATCGGCGCGCCGTCTTTCTCCCGCGGCCGCACCGCCCCGATCCGCCAGACGGTCTCGCCGGCGGCGCGCAGCGTCGCCGCCACCGCGTCGGCCGCGTGCGCGGCGGTCACCACGCACAGGCCGATCCCGCAATTGAACGTCTTCAACATCTCCTCGGGGCCGGCCGCGCTCTCGGCCGCCAGCCAGTCGAACAGCGGCCCGCGCGGCCAGGCGTCGAGGTCGATCTCGGCCGCGGCCCCCTCGGTCAGCGCGCGCGGCAGGTTTTCGGTCAGTCCGCCGCCCGTCACATGCGCGAGCGCTTTGACCGTGTCGGGCGCGCCTGGGCCGTTCGGGGGATGCGCGCTCAGGGTCGCGAGCACCGAGCGCGTGTAGATCCGCGTGGGGGTCAGCAGCGCCGCCCCGAGGCTCTGTTCGGGCGCGAAGGGCGCCTGCGCGTCCCAACTCAGCCCCGCGCGCGCGACAAGCTTGCGGATCAGGGAAAATCCGTTGGCGTGCGCGCCGGCGCTGGCGATCCCCAAGATCACGTCGCCGGCGTCGACCGGGCGCGGCAAGACGCGATCGCGCTCGACGGCGCCGACCGCGAAGCCCGCCAGATCGAAATCGCCCGGCTTGTAAAGCCCCGGCATCTCGGCCGTTTCGCCGCCGACCAGGGCGCAGCCGGCGTCGGCGCAGCCCTCGACGACGCCCTCGATCACCTCGGCCGCAAGGCTCGGGTCGAGCGCGCCGGTGGCGAAATAGTCCAAGAAAAACAGCGGCTCGGCCCCCTGGCAGAGCAGGTCGTTCACGCACATGGCGACCAGGTCGACGCCCAGGCCCGAGACCCGCCCGGTCTCGATCCCGATCGCGAGCTTGGTGCCCACGCCGTCGGTCGCGGCGACCAGCAAGGGCGCGTCATAGCCCGCGGCCTGCAGATCGAACAACGCGCCGAAGCCGCCGAGGCCGCCCACCACGCCCGGGCGGCGGGTGCGCGCGGCCGACGGGCCGATCCGGTCGACCAACGCCGCCCCGGCCTCGATCGAGACGCCGGCGTCGCGATAGGTGAGGGGCGCGTTCGCGCCCGCGCGCCGCCCGGTCGGCGGGTCTTGATCCGCGTCTGTCGAGCCGCTGTCGTTGGTCATCTGGTCGCCTCGCCTGGCCGGAGAGCGCGCCGCCCCGCCGGCGCGGCCCTGGATCCGTTTCTCTGGGTTCCTTGGCCTCGGTACGCGCTCGATCCCAGCTTGGAAAGCGCGCGCGCCGGGAAAAGATCAGCTCCGTTGACCGGGGCGCGCGAGCCGCGGATAGTCCGCCCGCGGGCGCGTAGCTCAACGGTGAGAGCAGACCGCTCATAACGGTTTGGTTGGGGGTTCGAATCCCTCCGCGCCTACCAGAATGGCCTGCGCCGGAAGAAGGCCCGTCGCGCCTGCAACGCCGCGCTGAGGATGGACGCGATGGATCACCGCACCGCGCCGACGCACCGTCGGGGCGCCGCGCCGCTCGCAGCGGCCGCCGGCCGGGCCGCCGCCCGGATCGAATTGGCCGAAATGGACCCCCGCCTGTCCGACGCCCTGCAGCGGTTCGCGGCGCACGAGATCCCGCTGTTCGCCGACGACGGCGCCGCCGGCCCCGAAGCCGCGCCGCTCGACGCGTCGGCCGCCGCCACCTATCGGCGGTTCGTCGTCAATCTTGCGCTGCACCGGCTCGACGCCCCGACGATCTCCTACGACGACGCTTATGTCGGCCCCGACGCGACCGATCCGGTCTCGGGCGAGGACGAGCCGCGGTCTCCGTGGTTGGCGATCGACGGCGTGGCGCTGTCGGCCGGGGATGAGCCCCTGTTCGACGCCGACAGCGCCCGGACCGCCGCCGAAGAGGCGGCCGAGGACGCCTCGGACCCGCCGGTCGGGGGGCGGACGCTGCGGCCGCGCACGGTGTTGATCCGCGCGCAGTCGCGCAGCGGCCCGGCGCTCGCCGCGCTCGAGCGCTTCGGCAAGGACGCGCTGCGGCTGCTGACGGCCGAGCCCGACAGGCTGGACGGCGCGCCGCCCGAGCTGGCGCGCGCGGCGCGGCT
>CAZBIG010000139.1:0-7450 GCA_964491865.1 uncultured Neomegalonema sp.
ATCGACCGCCGGGTGCAGCCGGTGGATCTCGTCGATGAACAGCACGTCCCGCGCTTCGAGATTCGTCAGGATCGCCGCCAGGTCGCCCGACCGGGCGATCACCGGACCGCTGGTCATGCGGAAATTCACCCCCAGCTCGCGGCTGACGATCTGCGCGAGGGTCGTCTTGCCGAGCCCGGGGGGGCCGTAGAACAGCAAATGATCCATCGCGCGCCCGCGCGCGCGCGCAGCCTCGATGAACACCCGCAGGTTGGCCTTCGCCGCCTCTTGCCCGACGAACTCCTCGAGCAGTTGCGGCCGCAGCGTCACGTCGTCCTCGTCGCGCGCTCGGGCGTCGAGCAGCCGTCCGGCCGCGTCCGCGCCGCCCTCGCTTGCGCCCTCGCCCAAGCCCCCCGCGCCCGCCGACGGCCCGCCCGGCGAGTCGTGAAACGCCGGCGCGACCGGCGGGTCCTCAGCGCCTCCGCTCATGATCTTGGGCTCCCGCTGTTGCTTTATACCAGATACGCGCCCAATTGCGCGCACGCCACCGGTTTCTGGCCGCGCCCCGCTCGGTTGGGCGGAAACCATAGGCGCGCCGCGCGGTTTTCGGTATGGTCGCCGACGAAACGAGGGGGGAGTCGGGTCTCAACCGCCGAGCGCCGCCGAGCGGTCGCCGGGCTGGTCGACGAGCAGCCCGCGCGATCGAACGACGCGGGTCGTCATGCGACGCCGGTCGTGATGCGGGGCCGGTCGTCATGCGGCGCCGGTCATCGTGCGGGGCCGGTCGTCGACGAGCCGACCTCCGCGCGTTCCGGCCGCGCGCCGCGCGTCCGCCATCGAACCGGGTCGAAGGAGAGCGTCATGCGCTTCATCCGCAAACTGATCGCTTATCTGCTCGTGATCGCCGTTCTGATCGGCGGCGCCGGCGTGGCGGTGTTCTATCTCACGCCAAGCGCGACCATCGCCGATCTGGTCGCCCAACGGGTCGAAAGCGCCACCGGCCGCAAACTCGTGATCGAGGGCGATCTCGAACGCACCTTGTTCCCGGTGCTCGGGTTTCGCAGCGGCAAGCTGACCTTCGAGAACGCGGGCTGGTCCGAAGAAGGCCCGATGGCCGAGGCCGACCAAGCGGCGATCGGCATCCAATTCCTGCCGCTGCTGACCGGCCGCTTCGACATCGAGGAAATCCGGCTCGTCAATCCCACCCTCCGCCTGGAGGTGGCCGAGGACGGCCGCGCCAACTGGCTGTTCGCCCCGACCGAGGCGGGCGAGGAGGCCGAAGCGGCCGCCGCGGCCGACGCCGAGACCGTCGGCGAAGATCAGGTGGCCGCCACCCGCGACCTGCTCCAGCGCATGAGCCTCAAGATCGCCGCGATCGAGAACGGCCGGCTGGTCTATCTCGACCGCAACAATCCGGGCCCGGACGGCGCGCCGCGGCGGGTGCTGATGGAGCAGGCCAACCTGTCCGTCTCGCTGCCTTCCTATGATGCGACGCTGACCATGAAGGGCGACGCCGTCATCGAACAGCGTCAGGCCTCCTTCGACGGCGCGTTCGACAGCCCGGCCAAGATCGGGTCGGGCGAAACCGCCGCGACGGACTTCACGCTCAGCGCCGACGGCGTCGCCTTCACCTATAACGGCCGCATCCGGGCGCCGCTGTCGGCCGACGCCGTGCCCGAGATCGACGGCGATCTGGCGCTCGATCTCGACGGGGATCGGCGCAAGACCGCCTGGCTGCGCACCCTCGCCCCGGCGCTCGAGCCCCTCGGGGCCGCGGCGCTGACCGGCGACGTCACCGTCAACCCGACCGTCCTCGACCTGGCGGTGACCGGCCGGGCGGCCTTCAACGGCCGGGACACCAATCTCGAGATGCGCGCCACGGCCGGCGAGGGCTGGGTCGCCGGCGACAAGCCGATCGCGATCGACACCGCGCTCGAAAATCCCCTGCTCGACGCCGGCTTCAAAGGTCAGGTGACCCGCCGCGGCGAAAAGCTGCCGCTGATCGGCGGCGACTTCCGCCTGAAAGCGCCGGACGTGCCGGGCCTGTTGGCTTGGTCCAAAGACCTCGCCCCGGATCTCGGCGCGTCGGCGAAACGCTTGACCGCGATCGATCTGGAAGGCGCTCTCGACATCGCCGCCGAGACCGCCCGCGGCGATGTCGAGGGCCGGATCGACTATGGCGGCCGCGCCGTGACCGTGACGGGCGCGGTGGACGGCGGCGACGCCTGGCGGATCGGCCAACCGATCCAGACGCGCCTCGACATCCGGTCGGGCGAGCTGTTCACGGTCGCCTGGAGCGGCCGCACCCCGACGGACGCGACGCGCTTGACCGCGGACGGCGGGTTGAAGATCGACACGACCGATCTGCGCGGCGTGGTGCGCTGGCTGACCGAGCAGGACCCGCCCGGACCGCGCGACGCGTTCAAGCGCTTCTCGGTCGACGCGACGCTGAAGGCGACGCCGAAGCGCGCCGCGGTCACGCTCAAATCGTTTCAACTCGACGACGCCGCGGCCACCGGCGAGCTGACCGCGCGCGGGCTCGACGGCGCCGGCCGCCCGAAGATCGAGGCGAAGCTGAAGGCCGGACCGCTCGACATCCGACCGTTTCAGACGCTGGCCGGCGGCGCTGGCGGCCAAGGGGGCCAGCAGGGGGGCCAAGGGGGCCAGGGGGGCCAGGGCGGGAACGCGACCGGAGGCG
Source organism: uncultured Neomegalonema sp. (assembly GCA_964491865.1). GTDB lineage: Bacteria > Pseudomonadota > Alphaproteobacteria > Rhodobacterales > Rhodobacteraceae > JBCBRF01. The sequence continues at coordinate 2,678 of CAZBIG010000139.1, forward strand.
GCGGCCGATCCGGCGGCTGGAGCGACGCGCCGATCGATTACGCGCCCCTGAAACAGGTCGACGGCGCGTTCGACATCGCGTTCGACGGCCTCCGGGCCGAGGGCTTCGCGCTCGGCAAAACCCGAATCGTCGGGGCGCTCGAGAACGGCAAGCTCGACCTCGACGTCAAGCGGCTGCGCCTCTATCGCGGCGTGGTGCGCGGGGCGGTCACGGTCGACGCCGCCAGCAGCCCAAGCGTGGCGCTCGACTTGACCGCGCAAAACATCGCCCTGCGCCCGGTGCTGCGCGATTTCGCCGACACGACCTCGCTCGAGGGCTCGGGGAGCGGCGCGCTGAAAATCGCGGGCGAAGCGCGGACCGTGCGCCAGCTGATGAACACGATGGACGGTCAGGGCTCGATCGAGCTGCGCGACGGCGCGATCATCGGCCTCAACATCCCGGCGATGATGCGCAACGTCACCGGCGCCTTCACCGGCCAGCGCCAAACGCAGAAGACCGACTTCGCCGAGATCACCGCCACCTTCGCGATCAAGGACGGCGTGCTCGCCAACGACGATCTGCGCATGCTCGGCCCGTTGGTGCGGCTGACGGGCGCGGGAACGGTCGATATCGGAGGGCGCTCGATCGACTACGTCGCGACGCCGAAAGCCGTGGCCTCGCTGCAAGGCCAGGGGGGGCGCGCGGATCTGGGCGGCATCGCCGTGCCGGTGCTGATCCGCGGCCCATGGTCCGACATCTCCTACGCGCCGGACCTCAGCGGGGCCGTCGAGGGCGCCCTGAGAGACCCCGAAGCGTTGATCCGCGGGGTCCAGGGACTGAGCGAAGGCGGCGTCGAGGGCGCGCTCGGCGAAGCCCTGGGCGGCGCGCTCGGCGGCGGCCAAGGGGGCGACCAAGGGAGCGGTTTGGGCGGCGGCCAAAGCGGAGACCAAGGCGGGCTGGGCGGCCTGATCGACCAGGCCGTGCCGAAGTCCGGCGACAGCGGCGCCGAGGGCGGCGAAAAGCCGAAAGTCGAAGACGCGATCAAAGGCCTTTTCGGCAACTGAGGCGCCCGCCCCGAGACAAGATCCGGCGCAGGATCGCCCGCATCCGCCGCGAGCGCCCCTGCGCCGACTGGACAGCCTCGGACGGCCAGCGTACCAAACCGCGCAAGCCGGCATAGCTCAGCTGGTAGAGCATCTGATTTGTAATCAGAGGGCCGGGGGTTCGAGTCCCTCTGCCGGCGCCAGGTAGATCACGAGCTTGACGGCAGTCTGAGCGGTGGCCGGTTTTCGCTGCCCGCCACCTGCCGACCACGCTCGACGAAGCTGTGCGCTGTCACGCAAAGCGTTTGGAGGTCTTGGCTGGCGCCAGCGCAGCTTTCCATCGCTCGTGACGCGCCCCGCCGGGATCGCATTCAGCCAATAATCCGAGCCCGGCCGTTCTTATCGGGGTCGCGCGCGTGTTCGCCGGCGGCGGGCTCGGCGCGGGTGCGCGAGCGCGGGCTTGAGCGCGGTCTCTTTCGATTGTCGTCGTCGCGCCGAGCGTCGAGCACCTCGCGGGCGTGACGGTGTGCGCAAGACAGGGGGTCGGTTCAACTGCGCGTCCGGCCCCTTCTACGCAGAGGAGGAATCCTAGCCGATCGGGTCAAAAAAGTCGATCGGCTTCGCCGATATCGCGGCATGTCGCGCCGTCGCACGCAAGATGCAGCGTTCCTGGAATGCGGTAAAGGGGTAAGGAATTAGGGAATAAGCTCAGGGAGTAATCACTCCCTGAGCGTCCGGGAAACGCGCGCAACACGGAAGCCGATGTAGCCGTCCCGGTCGTCGCGCCCGTACCCGCCGCGGTTGGCGGATCGAAGGAGCCTAGGGCTGCTGAACCAGGAGCCGCCGCGCTGAACGGCTTTGGTGAAATCCCCATTTTCGAGCCAGGGTCTCGATGTCTCGGGCGCGCCAGCATAGCTGTCATGCCAAGGATCCCGGCACCATTCGGCAATGTTGCCGTGCATCTGCCAGAGGCCCCACTCATTCGCCTCGTATCCAGGCTGCCCCTCGACCGGGCGCGGCTTCCTGTTCGGCGTCAATGCGTTGTTCGCCTTCGTCGGATCCCATGCGTCGCCCCACGAATAGACGGTCTTGGTTCCGGCCCGGCAGGCGTATTCCCACTCAGCCTCGGTCGGCAACGTCCAGGCCGCGCCGGTGACGCGCCCGAGCCAAGCGCAATAGGCGAGCGCATCGCGCCAGGAGACCTGCCGCAGCGCCGGCCAGCGATGAGCCTGATCATGCTCCAACCGATCGCGCCCGGTCGCATCGGTGAAGCCGCGATACTCTTCGAAGGTCACAGCATAGCGGCCGAGCTCGAAGGCGCGGACCATTTGAACGTCGCGCGACGGCTTTTCGGATCCGGCCGCTTCCGGATCTCCCTCGGTCGCCCCCATCCGGAATGTGGGGGCGAAGCCAGGCTCGCCGGGCGCGATCCGCACCCTCTGCTCAAAGGCGTATCCTGCGTCTCGGCTCTTCGCCGCCTCGATGGAAATGGGACCGCCCTGGATGCGCAGGCCGCGCTCGGCAAGAGCGGCGACCTTGAAGCGGCCGAGAATGTCGCCGCGCGCCGCCGCCTCGGACGGATCCGCGCAAAGCAGGCGAGCGCATGCCCCGTCGCCTGCGCCGCCTCGCGCTCCGCCCCCGGCGACGGCGCGTCGGAGAAGCTCTCGGCCAGGCGCTCGAGCCCGGCGCGCGCGTCTCTTACGCCCTGCCTGGCGAGCGCGACGCCGGCGTCGGCGCGTAGTTTCGGGGTCTCGCCGCGGCCGAGCACGGACATCAGCAGCTCGGTCTCGGCGCCCGACAGCGCCCCGTCGCCCATCGCCCGCGCCGCCGCCGCTCGGACCCGCCAGTCTTCGCCCCGATCGCTCAGCAATCTTTTCAGCGCCGGTCGTTGGGTTTCCGGATCAGGCGCGTCCGCCTCGAGGCCGCAGCCGGTCCGCTCCAGCCAGCGCCGCATCGCGGCGTCCGTCTCCGCCCGCGCCGTTTCGCCGAAGAAGCGGTCGGTCTCCTCGCTTGGATGCTGCGCCCAAAGCAGCGCCGCCGCCGCGCGGCGGAGGTCGGGCGCCACGCCGCCGCGGTTCTCGACGATCTGGCGTAATCTCTTCGTCTCGTAGGGCGGGAAATCCTGGACCGCCGGGTGCTCTTCGGCCGTCAGCGCGAGTTCCGGACGGATTTCCTCGATGAGCCGCGCGAAGCGAGCGGTCTCGGCGAACTGATCGAGGATCGGCAGCTGCGCGGCTTCAAACGCGTCGGCCTGCGCGCGCAGGCGCCCGGCGATCTGGACAGCCTGCAGCACCGACGCGAGCAGCAGCAGGTCGAGCCCGGCGCGGGTCAAGAACACCACCTGCGCGCCAAAGGGCGTGCCGGCCTCGATCGGGGAATCGTTGGCGACATGGAAGACTTCGGACCAGTCGACGAAGGGCACGGATTTCGCGAGTTCGGCCCCGAAGAAGCCCAGCCAGGCGACGGCCGCGGCGAGAGGATCCGGCGGCAGGGTGTAGCCGCCCTTCAACTCGAAGGCGCAGTCGCCTGCGGCGCAGGTCCAGCCCTGCAGCTGAGCAAGCGCCAGCGGCGTCAGGACGAACAACAGCACGAGACCGACCAGCGCTTCATCGCGGAGATCCTGGTCGAAGCCCGCCAACTCGGCTTCGTTGCGGCGGGAGCGCTCGATCAAGAAGCGTTCGCGATCCCGCTCGACCCAGCTCCAGCGCCGCGCGACGGCGACGATCAGACCGATTGCGATCAAGACGGCGGGCAGACCGATCTCGGGCGGCGCATAGAGGCCAAGCCCGACGGCGATCGCCATCTGCGCCAAGAACACGCCGTAGCGGCGTGCAGGGCTCGACAGCGCCGCCCCGGCGAGGGGCGCAAGCACCCGGGCGAAAAACGCGTCGATGGCGCTCCAGAGCGTCGAGGGCAGCCGGTAGACGAACACGACGACGCCGCCCAACACCGTCAGCGGCCACCGGATGAAACCGATCTGGCGGCGCAGCCAGCGCCCTCCGCGCCGTCGCCACCAGGAGCCGAGCGCCGCCGCGAGTATGGGTTCTAACCCCGCGAGCAGGGCGATCGCCGTCACCGCGGCGATCGTGAGATACCCCCATTCGATCGGGATCACGCCGCGCTCGATCGGCCCAGCGTCAGGAGCCGCGTCGATGAATTGCGCGGGCGCGTAAACGATGGTGAGCCAAGCGACGAGGATGAACAGCGCCGTCAGGAACCAAGCCCCGAGCGGTTGAATGACCGCCTGATCGCCCCAGAGGTCTCGGGCGAGACGTCGCCAAGGGCCGAGCGCGGACGGCTCCGCCAGAGCCCCGGAAGTCGACGCGCTTTGCCCTTTGCCCGCGCGCTCCTCCGCCCCCTCGGCCTCACGCGCCGCCATGTCTTGATCCGCACGCTGCACCACATCGCCCCCCGGCCCAATGTCTCTGTCGCACGGTGTTCCGAAAGGGGTCCATGGATGAATGTGTACAGAGGTCGCTGCGGCGAAGGGCGACTGTTACGCCGATCGACGGGACGCAATCCTCTCAAGGCTGGCGGCCTCCGAAGACTTCAGCGCCTCTCACCGCGGAGGAGCCGCCAGTGCTGGCGCTCCCGGGCCCTCAAAAAAATTCGATCGGCTGCGCCGATCCGAACGCCCGGCGGCGTCGGCGCGCTCTGCTCCGACGCGTCTTGGAATGCGGTAAAGGGGTAAGGGACTAGGGAATAAGCTCAGGGAGTAATCACTCCCTGAGCGTCCGGGAAACGCGCGCAA
>CAZBIG010000140.1:0-7448 GCA_964491865.1 uncultured Neomegalonema sp.
CGCCCACCACGGCCGCGGCGCCCGACATGTCGCCCGGCGTCGGACTTAGCCCGAGCCCGAGCCCGAGCCAGAGCCAGAGCCAGAGCCCGGGGCCAAGCGCAGGGCCAAGCGCGGGGTCAAGCGCAGGGCCAAGCGCGGAGGCGTCGATCCTCGACGCGCCGCTCGCCTACGCGGCCGACTGGGGCGAATGGCGCGGCCGCGACCCGGTCGCGGCGGCCCTCCGAGACCGGCTGCCCGAACGCCGCCCGGCCGCCGCGCGCCCGGGCGACGTCTTGCTCTTCCGCATGCGCCCGGGCGGCCCCGCGAAACATCTTGCGCTGCTGTCCGACGGCCGGGCGTCGGCGGGCTGAATTATCCACGCCGCCGCGCCCGTCGGGGTCGTCGAGACGCCGATCGCGCCGCTCTGGCGCGCGCGACTGGCCGGCGTTTTTCGACTGCCCCCGCCGGTCGGCTTCGCGCCCTGATCGGCGCCGATCCAGACCGCGCGGCCGACGCCCGCGCCGCCCCCGACCGCGCGCCGACGCCGGCGCCCTTTGGGGCCCGCTCAACCACGCCGCGCGCCCGCGCCGCCGCCTTGACGCCCGAAGCGCCGCGCTCAACCGGCGCGGTCAGGCGCCTTCGACAGGGTTTTTCATGGCCACGCTCGTATTGTCCGCGGTCGGCTCCGCGCTTGGCGGTCAGATCGGCGGCTCCGTCCTCGGCGTCTCCGCCGCCGCGCTCGGCCGCGCCGCCGGCGGCGTCGCCGGCGCGCTGATCGACCAAAGGCTTCTCGGCCCCGGCGCCGCGGCGGTCGAGGGGCCGCGCATCGCGCGCTTTCGGGTGCCCGGGGGCGGGGAGGGCGCCGCGCTGCCCCGGGTCTGGGGGCGCATGCGGGTTGGAACCCACGCCATCTGGGCCGCCCGCTTCAAGGAAACGGCGACGCGCGACAGCGTCGGCGGCGGCAAGGGCGCCGCCGGCGGCGGCGCCGTCACGCGCTACAGCTACAGCGCCAGCTTCGCGCTCGCGCTCTGCGAGGGCCCGATCGACCGCATTGGACGGATCTGGGCCGACAGCCAGGAAATCTCGCCCTCGGATCTGCCGCACCGGCTCTATCTCGGCGACGATAACCAAGAGCCCGACCCGCTGATCGCCGGCGTCGAAGGCGCCGACAACGCGCCCGCCTATCGCGGCGTCGCCTATTTGGTGCTCGAAGATCTGCCCCTCGAGCGCTTCGGCAACCGGATCCCCCAGATCTCGGTCGAAGTGTTTCGCGCGCCGCGGGCCGTCCGCGATCCCGAGCCGCCCTTGTCCGACCTGATCCGGGCCGTCGCCCTGATCCCCGGCGCGGGCGAGTTCGCCCTGGCCGTCGAGCCGGTGCGCCGGCGCGTGGGCGAAGGCGTCTACGAGACCGAGAACGTTCACAGCTTCGACGGCCGCCCGGACCTCCTGGTCTCGCTCGATCAACTCGCCGCCGAACTGCCAAAGGTCGAGAGCGTCTCTCTCATCGTCGCCTGGTACGGCGATGATCTGCGCTGCGGCCGTTGCCGCGTCCGCCCCGCCGTGGAGAGCCGCGACCGGGTCACCGAGCCGCTGACCTGGGCCGCGGGCGGCGATCGCCGCGAGACCGCCGCTCTGGTGTCGACGGATGCGCAAGGCCGCCCCGCGCTTGGCGGCTCGCCGGCCGATCTCAGCGTGGTTCAGGCGATCCAAGAGCTGAAACGGCGCGGCTGGCGCGTCACCCTGTATCCGTTCCTGATGCTCGACGTGCCCCCGGACAACAGCCTTGCGGACCCGTGGAGCGGGGCGCCTCGGCAGCCCGCCTATCCGTGGCGCGGCCGGCTCACGCTCGACGTCGCGCCGGGGCGCGCGGGCTCGACCGACGGCGCGCCCGCCGCCGCGGCCGAGGTCGACGCGTTCTTCGGGGCCGCCTCGGCCGCGCAACTCGCCTGGGACGGGACCGCCCTGGTCTCGAGCGCGCCCGATCAGGGCTATCGACGCTTCATCCTGTCGATGGCGCGGCTGGCCGAGGCGGCCGGCGGCGTCGACGCCTTCGTCATCGGCTCCGAGATGCGCAGTCTCACGCAGATCCGCTCCGGCCCCGACGCTTATCCCGCCGTCGCGCATCTCCGCGCCCTGGCGGCCGACGTCCGCGCGGTTCTGGGCCCCGAGACGAAGCTCACTTACGCGGCCGACTGGTCGGAATATTTCGGCCATCAGCCCGCCGACGGCTCGGGCGAGGTTCGTTTCCACCTCGATCCGCTCTGGGCCGATCCCGTGATCGACGCGGTCGGCGTCGACGCGTATTTCCCGCTGTCGGATTGGGGCGAAGACGGCGACCCTTCCGCGCCCGACGCCCCGTCGATCGCCGATCTCGGCTATCTCCGTTCGAACATCGAGGGCGGCGAGCATTACGACTATTGGTACGCGGGCGACGCCGGACGGCGCGCCCGCGCCCGCAATCCGATCGCCGACGGCGCCCACGGCGAAGAGTGGATCTACCGGCCGAAGGATCTGCGCGGCTGGTGGGCCAACGCCCCCCACGCCCGCGCCGCCGCGGGGCGCGCCGCCGATCCGTCGCCTTGGGTCCCGCAATCGAAACCGATCTGGCTCACCGAACTCGGTTGCCCGGCGGTGGATCGCGGGTCCAACCAGCCGAACCTGTTCTCCGACGGCAAATCCTCGGAAAGCGCGCTGCCCTGGGCCTCCCGCGGCATGCGCGACGATTTCATCCAGCGCCGCTATCTGCAGGCGTTGCTCGGCTATTGGGACGGGCCCGCCAATCCGGTCTCGGCGCGCGACGGCCGCCGGATGATCGACCTCGCCAATTCCGCCGTCTGGGCCTGGGACGCGCGGCCCTGGCCCGATTTCCCGCTGCGCACCAGCGTCTGGTCCGACGGCCCCGCCCAGCCCGCCGGACATTGGCTGCAGGGCCGTCTCGGCGGCGCGCCGCTGGCGGATCTGGTCGCCGAGATCTGCGTCTCGGCCGGGCTCGCCCCCGCCGACATCGACGTCTCCCGCCTGGAAGGCCTGGTCGACGGTTATCTGGCCGACCGCGTCATGTCCGCTCGGGAATTGTTGCAGGGATTGATGCTCGCTTACGCCTTCGACGCCGTCGAGAGCGGCGGCGCGCTCAAGTTCGCGCCCCGCGGCGGCGCGCCGATCGCGTCCCTGACGCTCGACGCGCTGGTCGTGGCGGAGGGCGACGAGGATCCCGATCCGCCGCTCGAGCGGGTGCGCGACGCCGCCGGCGCGCCGCCGCAGGCCGTTCGCCTGGCCTATGTCGACGGCGCCTCCGACTATCGCGCCGCCGCCGTCGAGGCGCGCCGCGCCGTGGCGGGGCCGGACCGACTGGCGGCGGCGGAGGCGCCGATCGCTTTGTCCGAGGGCCGCGCCCAGGCGATCGCCGAACGGCAATTGGCCGAGACCTGGGTCGCCCGAGACCGCGCCCGTTTCCGTCTGCCGTCCTCGGCCGCCGCGCTCGAGCCGGGCGATGTCGTCAGCCTCGACCTCGGGGCCCGCCGCGAGACCTACCGCATCGCCCGGATCGCCGATCTCGAGGCGCGCGAGATCGACGCCGTGCGCTGCGAACCGGCGCTTTACGCGCCGTCCCTGGCCCCCGAACGCCTGAGGCCGCCGCCCGAGGCGCCGTTCGCGGCGCCGCCCGAGATGGTGGTGTTCGAGCTTCCTCTGTTGACGGGCGAGGAGATCCCGCACGCGCCCTGGGTCGCCGCTGCGGTCGCGCCCTGGCCCGGGCCGCTCGCGATCTGGCGAAGCGCGCTCTCGGACGACGGCTTCGTTCTCGATGGGCGGATCGACCGCGCGGCGGGGCTCGGCCGGCTTCTCGATCCCTTGCCCCCGGCGCGGCCCGGGCTCTGGACCCGAGGCGCGCCGGCGCGCGTCCGCCTGACCGGTCGGGATCTGCTCTCCCGCGAACCGGACGCCGTGCTCGCCGGAGCCAACGCGCTGGCGGTCGAGGCGGCGCCTGGGCGCTGGGAGGTGATCCAATTCCAGACGGCCGAGCTGATCGCGCCGGACGCGTTCGCGCTGTCGCGGCTGCTGCGCGGGCAGGCGGGCGGCGAGGGGACGGCGACGCTCGAAATCCCGATCGGGGCCCGCGTGGCGGTCCTTGACGGGGCGCTCGCCCAGACCCGCCTGCCGCTCGACGCGTTGGGGCTCGAACGCCACTACCGCGTCGGCGCCGCCGCCCGCGGGGCCGATCCGGGGACCACCGCGCACCAAAGCTTCGCAGCCCGCGGCGTCGGTCTCGCGCCCTACGCCCCGGCGCATTTGCGCGCGCGGACGGCCCCGGACGGCGGACTCGACGTCTCCTGGATCCGCCGCGCGCGGTTGGGGGGCGATCGCTGGTCCGACGCCGAGGTTCCGCTCGGCGAAACCCGCGAGCGCTATCGCCTGCGTCTCGAGAAAGACGGCGTCGTCACGCGCACGCTCGAAACCGACGCGCCCAACGCCGTCATCGATCCCGGCTCCGCGCCCCCGCGGCCTTTCGTGATCGCCGTGGCGCAGCTGTCCGATCTCGTCGGATGGGGCGCCGAGGCCCGGTTGGCGCTCGTCTGATCCCGCCCCGCGATCCGAGCGCGTCGACGCCGACCGCGACGCCGCAAGGACCCGTCGACGCTTTTCGCCAGCTTTAGGGACGCCGCCTCATGTTCGAAACGCCGCATCTGCGTCTGCCGCTTCTCGCCGCCGCGCAGGCGCAAAAGCACGTCACCGTCAACGAAGCGCTCAGCCGCCTCGACGCGCTCGCCCAACTGGCCGTCGACAGCCGCAGCCTCGGCGCGCCGCCCGACAGCCCCGCCGAAGGCGCGCGCCACCTCGTGCCGAGCGGGGCCGAGGGCGCGTGGAGCGGGCGTGACGGCGCGCTCGCGCTTTTCCTGAATGGCGGGTGGGAGTTTCTCTCGCCTGTCGAAGGATGGCGGCTCTGGGTCGTCGACGAGCGGAAGACGCTGCGCCGCGACGGGGCCGGCTGGGTCGAGGAGGCCGCGCCCGGCTTGTTGGCGAGCGGCCCCTGGGGCCTCGCGCTCAGCGCCGAGTGCTTGGGGTTCGAGCAGGACCTCTCGTCCGGAACGGTCGTGCGCAGCGCCCTGGAGGTGCCCCGCGGCTCGATTGTGCTCGGCGCGAGCGCGCGCGTCGTCGAGACCGTCGTCGGCCCCTCGGCCTGGGCGCTGGGCTTCGACGACGCGCCGACGCTGTTCGGCGGGTCGATCGGCGGCGCCCTCGACGATCGGCGTCGATACGCCCTGCCGAACCCGACCGCTTACTACGCCGACAACCCGCTTCGCTTCGAAGCCGTCGACGCGCCGTTCGAAAGCGGCCGCGTCCGCGTCGGCGTTTACTACCTCAGCATCACGATTCCCGACCCGGCGTGACGGCCCGGGTCGGCGTGGCCCGACGTTCCGCGTCCGGGCTTCTCCGCCGTCTCCTCCGCGTCTCTTGTCCGCGCCTCGTGTCGGCGTTTCTTCGCCCGTCGATCATCGCCGCGTCGTTCCGGCGAGGGCCGCGCTTTTGAAAGGCTTCGCCATGTCCACCGCCGCCGCGTTTCTCTCCGGACTGTTCTCGGCCGCGCCGGTCTTCTTGCAGACCGCCAGCGCCGTGATCGCCGCCGCCTCCGCCGTCACCGCGCTCACCCCGACCCCGCGCGACGACGTCTGGATCGGCCGCCTCTACCAGGTGCTCGAAGTCCTCGCGCTCAACATCGGCCGCGCCAAAGAAACCGCCCCGAACCGCCGCGAGCGCTGATTTTCCGCTAAGGCTCTAGGCGCGGCCCGCTGGCCCCGCTACCTCCCTAGCGAGGCAAGCCGCAGGAAGGGCCGCGCCATGACAGCCGTTCGCATCAAGTCCGCCCAAGCCGTGCAGCGCGGCGAAACCGACGCTCACGACCAACCCGCTCTTGATCCGGTTTGGAACGAATTGCGCGCCGCGGCCGAAGGGCTCGCGGCGCGTGAGCCGGCGCTGGCGAGCCTGGTTCATGCGGTCATTTTGACCCATGATCGTCTCGAGGACGCGCTCAGCTACCGGCTCGCGCAAAAGCTCGCGAGCACCGAGATCAGCGCGCTCGCGCTCCGCGATCTGGCGGCCGAGGCGATGCTCTCGGCGCCCGAAATCGCCCAGGCCGCCCGGGCCGACATCGCCGCCGTGATCGAACGCGACGCGGCGTGCGACAGCCCGCTGCAACCCGTCTTGTTCTTCAAAGGCTTCCAAGCGGTCCTGACGCACCGTCTCTCGCACTGGTGCTGGAACCGCGGCCGCCGCGACATGGCCTTCATGCTGCAAATGCGGATGTCCGAGGTCTTCAGCGTCGACATCCATCCGGGCGCGCGCCTCGGCCGCGGCCTGATGATCGACCACGCCACGGGCGTCGTCATCGGCGAAACCGCGGTGGTCGGCGACGACGTCTCGATGTTGCAGGGCGTCACGCTCGGCGGCACCGGCAAGGAAAGCGGCGACCGTCATCCAAAGATCGGCCACGGCGTGCTGATCGGCGCGAACGCCAGCATTCTCGGCAACATCCGAGTGGGCGATTGCAGCCGGGTCGGCGCCGGGTCGGTGGTGCTGCACGAGGTGCCGCCCTGCAAAACGGTCGCCGGCGTCCCGGCTAAGATCGTGGGCGACAGCGGCTGCGCGCACCCCAGCCGCTCGATGGACCACCGCATTTCGTGAAGGCCCGCGCCCCTATCGCCAGGGCGCCCGCCGCAACGGAGCCCGCTCCAAGGGGCGCGGCGCGCCGCCGGCGCGGGCTCGCAGGGGCTTGCCGCGTCAATTCAGGGGCCGCTCGGCCTCCGGCTCGAGAATAAGCCGCTCGTCTTCGGCGATCACCCCGAACGCCGCGCGGAGCCGCTCGTCCAACAGCTCCGCGTCGATTTCCGACCCCGTCAGGCGCCCGACTTTGTCCTCCAGCGCCTCTCGGCGCTGCTCGAGCTCGATGATGTCCGCCTCGATCGTGCGGATCTCTTCCCGAAGCGGCGCGCTGTTGACGTCGCCGGACGCGCCCAACCACGCGTCCACGCCGAAATACACCGTTCCAGCGAACAGCGCGGTCAGAAACACCAAATCGAGCGTTGCGCTGCGCATCGACACTCTCACCTCGGCCAAGCCAACCGTAGCATTAAATCTCTTAACGAGACCAGCGCGCCGCGGCTTTTTTGGCCCAGCTTCCAGCCCAATCCGCGGCTCAGCCGGGCAACACCGTCGACCCGGCGTATTCCGCGCTGTCGCCGAGCTCCTGCTCGATGCGGATCAGCTGATTATACTTCGCCAATCGATCCGAACGCGCCAGCGAGCCCGTCTTGATCTGTCCGCAATTGGTGGCCACCGCCAGATCGGCGATGGTGGCGTCTTCGGTCTCGCCCGATCGGTGCGACATGACGGCGGTGTACCCGGCTCGGTGGGCCATCTCGACGGCCTCCAACGTCTCCGACAGCGTGCCGATCTGGTTGACCTTCACCAAGATC
>CAZBIG010000141.1:0-7431 GCA_964491865.1 uncultured Neomegalonema sp.
CGCCCCGGCCGCCTCGCCGGGCTCCCCCGACGCGCGCGCAGCGCCTCGGGCCCCGCCGCTCAGTGGCGAAAGTGGCGCACGCCGGTGAAGGCCATGGCCAGACCCGCCTCGTCGGCGGCGCGGATCACCTCTTCGTCCCGCACCGACCCGCCCGGCTGGATGGCGGCCGCGGCGCCCGCGGCGACGGCGGCCAGCAGACCGTCGGCGAACGGAAAGAACGCGTCCGAGGCGACCACCGAGCCTTTTGTCGGCGGCTCGGGCAGGCCGAGCGCGGCCGCCATGTCCTCGGCTTTCCGCGCCGCGATGCGGGTGGCGTCGACGCGGCTCATCTGGCCGGCCCCGACGCCGACCGTCGCGCCGTCTTTCGCGTAGACGATCGCGTTCGACTTCACATGCTTCGCGACCGTCCAGGCGAGCAGCAGATCCGCCACCTGACCGGGGCTCGGAGCGCGCTTAGTGACCACGCGCAGCTCCTCGGCGGTCACCAGCCGGGCGTCGCGATCCTGCGCCAGGATCCCGCCCGCGATCGTCCTGAGCATGCGGCCCGGGGCGGCCGGGTCGGGCAAGCCGCCGGTGGTCAGCAGCCGCAGATTGGGCTTTTGCGCGAACAGCTCCACGGCCTCGGCGTCCGCCTCCGGCGCGATCACCACCTCGGTGAACAGCTCCACCACCGACCGCGCCGTCGCGCCGTCGAGCGGCCGATTGAACGCGATCACGCCGCCGAACGCGCTGGTGCGGTCGCAGTCCCGCGCCCGGGCGTAGGCGAGCGCGAGGTCGTCGGCCAAGGCGGCGCCGCTGGGGTTGGCGTGCTTCACCACCACGCAAGCGGGCCGGCCGAACCGATCGAGTTCGGCGACAAGCTCGAACGCGGCGTCGGCGTCGTTCAGATTGTTGTAGGAAAGGGCCTTGCCCTGGCGCAGCCGCGCCGACGCCGGCCCGGGCCGCGCCTCGGCCGTCCGGTAGAGCGCCGCCTTTTGATGCGGGTTTTCGCCATAGCGCAGCGCCGCCCCGGCCTCGGCCGACACCGCCAGCCGCTCGGGCAGGGCGTCGGGCGCGGCGTCGGGCGCGGCCGTCGCGCGCGCGAACCAGTCGGCGATCGCCGCGTCATAGGCGGCCGTGCGCGCGAACGCTTTGGCCGCGAGCGCGCGCCGGGTTTCGGCGTCGGTCCCGCCCGCCCGCACCGCCGCCAGCAGCGCCGGATAATCGCTCGGATCGACCGCCACCGCGACCGCGTCATGGTTCTTCGCGGCCCCGCGAATCAGCGCCGGGCCGCCAATGTCGATTTGCTCGACGCAGTCCGCGAACGGCGCGCCCGAAGCGGCGGTCCGCTCGAACGGATAGAGATTCGCGACCAGCAAATCGATCAGCGGCGCGCCTTGGGCTTCGGCGGCGGCCAGATGCTCGGGCCGATCGCGCCGCGCCAAAAGACCGCCGTGGATCCGGGGATGCAGCGTCTTGACCCGGCCGTCCATCATCTCGGGAAAGCCGGTCACCGCCGAGACGTCCTCGACCGTCAACCCCCAGCCGCGCAGCGCCGCCGCGGTGCCGCCGGTCGACATCAGCGCGACGCCCGCGTCGGCCAGCCCGCGGGCGAAGTGCTCGAGACCGGTTTTGTCCGAAACCGAGATCAGAGCCCGGGCGACGGGCGCGCGGACGGGCGGGGCGGCGATGTGGCTCATAGGGCGCGGCTCCTTCGGCGCGGCGTCGGCCCGCCGATCGGGCGCTGCTGCACGCGCCGCGGCGGGAAAGCCGGCACCCTAGTCGAAAACCGGCGGCGCCCCCAAGTCCGACGCGACCGACCCGGCCGCCTCGGTCGGGTCCATCTCCTCGACCCGCACCGCCGCCAGCAGCGCGTCGACGTCTCGGGGCTGCTGCGCGAGATCTCCGACCCGGCGGAACGCCCACCGCAGATGCGCCCGCTCGCCCGTGAAGCGCCCGGTCGCGACGATCTGGATCGTCTGGCGCGGGGGGCCGGGACGGTCGAGATAGACGCTCGGCGCCAGCGCGATCCGGCCGCCCGCCTGCCGCATCACCCAGTTTTCGCCGTGCGGCAGCCGCAGGGCCACCGCCTCGCCGTCGGCAACCAGCTCGGCTTCGACGTCGGGGTGCAGATGGAAGCGCGCCGTGAAGGGCAGGCCCGCGGCGCGCTCGGCGCGCGGCAGGCGCGCCAACCGCTTCTCGAGCGCCCGCCCCCCGTCGCGATGGGTCTCGACGACGTCCTCGCCGCGGAAGTCTCCGCCATCGGCCGTCAGAAACATCCGGCGCGAAAGCTGGACGCCGAGCAGAGCCGCATAGCCGTCATGGGCCCCGTAGAGCCATTCGCCGTTGCGTTCGGTCCGGCGGTCCGAGGCGACGGGCCCGGGCGCGAAGGCCGCCCGTTCGTCGGGCTCGAGCGGCAGCGACAGGGTCGAGCGCGCCCCGACGCTGCGGCAGGCGGCCGCCCAAGCGGGATCGAGATGCGCCGCCGAGCCGCAATTCACGATCAGTCGGCGCCGCCCGGTCGACAGCTCGATCGCCAGCGGGCTGGCGACCTGCGGCTGAGAGGCGTCCTCGCCGGCGCCGCCGACGTCGAACACCGCCGACACCCGCCCGCCGGAAAACCGCAGATAACCCGTCTGCGCCAGGCCGTGCGGCGCGGCTTCCCCCCGCCGGGCGCGGGTCAGCGCCGCGTCGACCCGCCCGTCGTCGGCCGCGCGCGCCCCGTGAAACAGCGGCAGCCCGCCATCCGACCGGCGGAAGAACCGCACCGCCTGCGCCACCTGCGGCAGCGCCCCGCGCAGCGCCTCGGGCACGTCCTCGGGCAGCCCCGCGTCGAAGCGCTCGCGCAGCACCTGGAGCTTCTCAAGCGTCTCGAGCGCGTCTTCGGGATTGCGCGAGATCGGCCCGCCGTCGGGGTGCAAGCCGTTCACGATCGCGGCCTCCAAGCGCTCTTTCGCGCGCGCCCGATGCGCCGTCAGACCGTCGAGGTCGAGGCTGGCCCGGGTCGTCGCGGCGGCGGCGCGCAGCGCGACCATGCCCGCCGGCGCGTCGGCCCAGCGCCGCTCGAGCCACAGCACATGCGCCCCCAGGCTTTTCAGCAGCCGCGGCCCCAGCTGCGGGTCGGCCGCGAGACCGGGGCCGAGCGCCTCGGCGTCGAGCAGCGCCCAGAGCCGCCGCGCCGTCACATCGGTGTCCCAGACCAGCGTCTCGTAGCGTTTGCGCCGCTCCAGCCAGCCCGCGATCAGCGTCGCGGCGGTCTCGGCGGCGGCGCGACCGCCCAGCGCGTCGAGGTCGGCGAGCCAGCCGAAACCGTGCGCGGCCCGGGCCCAGGCCGCGCTCGGCGGACGCTGGCGCCAGAGCGCCTCGGGGCGGCAGCGGACGGTCCAACCGTCCAGCGCGAACACGCCCGCGACCACGGCTTCGCCCGCCTCGGACCGGCCGCCGCCGGCGGGCGGCGCGCCGGCGCCGACCGCCGCGGCGATTTCCGGGCTCTTGCGCTCGGCCTCGCGCAAGGCGCGCGGCTCGAACACCCGCTCGCGCAAGCCGGTCCGTATCGCCTCGGCGCTGCGATCGAAAAGCCCCATGCGCCTGTCGCTCCCTGCTCGGCCGCTGTCGCGTCGCGTTCTAGCCCGACGCTTTGCGCGCGCGAAAGGCGAAGAAGCCGTCGAGCCCGCCGGCGTTCGGCCAGGCGTCCGGCAAACAGCGCAGCCGACCCGTCGCGTCGACCAGCGTCGGGTCGCCGACGACCGCCGCCGAGACCGGCTCCGGCCGCGCATCCGCCGCGCGGGCGAAGAACGCCTCGGCGCGCGCTTCGCCCTCGGCCTTCAGCAGCGAACAGGTGCAAAAGACGAGCCGCCCGCCCGGCGCGAGCCGCGCCCAGGCGGCGTCGATCAGGCGGTCCTGCGCCGCGATCAGCCGCTGCGCCCCGTCTTGCAGCCAGCCGCGCTTCAGCCAGGGCAGCTCGGGGTGGCGCCGGATCGTGCCCGTGGCCGAGCAGGGCGCGTCGACCAACACCGCGTCGAAGTCGCCCTCCTCGGTCCACGCGCCGGCGTCGGCGACCGCCAATCGCGCCGACAGGCCGACCCGCTCGAGATTTTCGGCGACCCGGGCCAGCCGCTCGGCGTCGAGATCGAGCGCGACCACCGACAAGCCGGCGCTGGCCAGTTGAAGCGTTTTGCCGCCCGGGGCGGCGCACATGTCCAAAACCCGCGCCCCAGGCGCGAGCCCCTCGCGCGCCAGCGTCGCAGGCAACGCCGCGGCGGCGTCCTGCACCCACCAGCGGCCCTCGGCGAAACCGGGCATCGCTTCGATCGGCCCCTGCGGCGCGCATCGCACCGACCCCGTCGGCGTCTCGACCCCGTCGTCGACGGCCCGCGCCAACGCCGCCGCGTCGGCCGGATCGCGCGGAGTGAGATCGACCGGCGCCCCCAGAAGATGGGCCTGCAGGATCCCGTCGGCGCGATCGGGTCCCCAGTCTTCGATCAACCGCTCGAGCAGCCAGGTCGGCGCGTTCACGCGACAGAGCCTCCGGTCGCCCGCCCCCGCCGCCGCCGCGGCGCGTTGATCTTCAAACGCCTCGGCGATCCGCCGCAGCACCGCGTTGACCATTCCCGCGGCTCGCGGATCGGCGGCCTTCACCCGCCGCACGGCGCTGTCGACGACGCCGTGCGCCGCCTCGGGCCGGAGCGCCAGCTCGGCCGCGGCCGTCCGCAACGTCCACATCAGCTCAAGCTGCGGCGCCCGGGCCAGGCGCGCGCGCAGCATCGCGTCGATTTCGCCATAGCGCCGCCAAGCGGTCAGGGCGATCGCGTTCACCAGCCCCCGGTCGCGCGGATCGAGCGCCGCCAGCGCCTCTGCGGCCCGCGCCGCCGCGGCGTCGAGAAACAACCCGTCGCGCTCGACCGCCAGGCAGATCTCGGCGGCCAACGCCCGCGCCGCGTCGCCGGGTTTCGGCGGCGGAGCGCGGCGGGCGCGGGTCGGTCCGGCGTTTGTCATCGCGGCGTCTCGCGCATATCTGGTCCCGCGGAACAGCTGAAAGGTCACGGACTGCTATGAGCCGCCGCGAAGAGACGCAAGGATCCGCCTCACAGGGGGCTGACGGCGTGGAGGACAGGGTCTCCGAAACGGCGCCGCGACAGGCGTCTTGCGAGACGCCGGAGCGCGCGACCGAAGACGCCGCCCCCGAACCGCCCCGTCCGCCCCTGAGCGAGGCCGCCAAAAGAGCGCTCGCCGAAGCCGAAGCGCGCCGCGCCGCCGAGGCGGCGCGCCAAGCCGCGCGACCGGCGGCGCAGAACCCGAAAGAATTGGGCGGTCGCCCCGGGCCCGAGCCCACGCGCTATGGCGATTGGGAGAAAAAAGGGCTGATCAGCGACTTCTAAGCCGGATCAGAATTCAGCCCAGTCTTCGCCGGCCCCCGACACGCGCGCGGCCGCCGCGCCCGACGCGGCGACGACCGGGAACGCCGAGGCGGGCGCGACCGCCGACGCCAAGCGCGCGGCCGGCTCGAGGGCCGGGGCGGCGGGCGCGGTCGGCGCGGACAGGGCGGCAGGGGCGGCCAGAACGGGCGCGGCGGCTCCCTGGTCGGTTTTGAACAAGGCGATCAGCTTCGACAGCCGCTCGGTCTGTTCCGACAGGCTGCGCGCGGCCGACGCGCTTTGGCCGGCCAAGGCGGCGTTCTGCTGGGTCATCGTGTCCATCTCGGCGACCGAATTCGAGATCTCGCCCAAACCCGCCGACTGCTCGCGCGTCGCCTCGGTGATCTCGTTCACCACCCGAGCCACCTCGTCGACGGCGCTGGTGATCTCGTCGAGCGCGCCGCCGGCGGCCTCGACCTCGCCGACGCCGGTGGCGACGTGGGCCGCGCTTTCTTCGATCAGCGCCTTGACGTCGCGCGCCGCGTCGCTCGAGCGCTGAGCGAGCGCGCGCACCTCGCCGGCGACGACCGAAAAGCCGCGCCCCGCCGGGCCCGCCCGCGCCGCCTCGACCGCCGCGTTCAGCGCCAACATGTTCGTCTGAAAGGCGATGTCGTCGATCACGTTCACAATATCCGAGATCCGCGACGAGCTTTCCGAGATCAACCCCATCGCGTGCCGGGCCCGTTCGACGACCGCCCCGCCACGCGCCGCCCGCGTCCTCGCGGCCTGCGCCTGCGCGCCGCCGCGGCCGGCGTTTTCCGCATTGGTGCGCACGGTGCCCGAGATCTGCTCCATCGTGGCCGCCGTCGTCTGCAGCGCCTGGGCCTGCGTGTCGGCGCGCTGAGCCAGATCGCGCGCGCCGCCGGCGATCTCGTCCGTGGCCTGAGCGATGCCCTGTCCGGTGGTCTGGATCTCGCCGACCAGCCGCGCCAGCGTCGCGACCGTGGCGTTGGCGCTGTCCGCCAACTCGGCGAACTGCCCTTGGTAGCGCGCGTCCACCCGACGGGTCAGATCGCCGTTCTCGATCGCGTCGAGCGTGCCCTCGAGATCCGTCAGGAACCCGCCCACGGTCTCGAGAACCCGGTTCATGCCGTCGGCCAGCGCGATCAACTCCGGGGCCTCGAAGGCGGTCTCGACACGGCGCGACAGATCGCCCGCGGCGGCGCCCTCGACCACCTCGCGAAAGGCGTTTTCGAGCGTGGTCATGGTGGCCTGGCGCTCTTCGGCCGCCGCGACGCGGACCGCCTCCTGTTCGGCGTTCAGCGCCGCCACCCGCCGCGCGTTCTCGCGAAAGACCGTCACGGCGGCGGCCATCGCCCCGATCTCGTCGCCCCGCCCCTGATCCGCGACGTCCGCGGCCAGATCGCCGTCGGCCAAGCGCCGCATGGCCCCGGTGATCCGCCCGATCGGCCGGGTGATCGAGCGGGCCGAGGCCCAAGCGATCAACGCGCCCAGCAGCATCGCGGTCGTCGCGATGCCGAGCAGGGTCCACACCGCCGCCGCGCTGTCGCGGACCAGCGCCTGCATCTCGCGGCGTCCCTCCTCCGAGGCCGCGTCCGACATCGCCAGCAGCGCGGCGTCGACCTCGCGCAGCCGGTCGCCCTGCGCGGTCAACATCGCGCCCAGCCCTTCCAGACGGCTGAAATAGCCGCCGACCGCGTCGTTGAGCCGCCCGACCAGCTCGGGAAACGCGCCCGAGCGTCGAACCGCGCGGACCACCTTGATCAAAGAGAAGGCGTAGTTCTCGGCGTCGGCGTAAGCGCGGTCGCTGCGGTCGTACAGAAACGCGTAGGTGCTGGCGCGGAGTTTGGCGATGTCGGCGCGCACCGGCTCGAGCCGGCGGCCGAAGTCCCGCGCGGCGGCGATAGCCTCGCGCGCCGTGGCCGCCCGCGCCGACGCGGCGTCGACCGACGCATAGGCCGAGGCGTCCGACCCCGGCGCCGCCAGCGCCTCGACCGCCGCCGCGAGCGCGGCGATCTCGGCGGCGGCGGCGGCGGCCGGTCCGGCCTCGCCCGCCCACGCCCCGGCCCAGACGCCC
>CAZBIG010000142.1:0-7431 GCA_964491865.1 uncultured Neomegalonema sp.
GGCGCGGTGTCGGCTGCATGACGGAGAGCGCGGCGGACATCATGACGCCGAACCCGGTCACCTGCGGCCCGGAAACGACCGTGGCCGAGGTGTTCTCCAAGATGACCGAGGGCCGATTCCGTCACCTGCCGGTGATGGCCGAGGGCCGGATGGTCGGTCTTGTCTCCATCGGTGACGTGGTGAAGGCGCAGTTGTCGCACCTGACGATGGAGAAGCGCGCGCTGGAAGGCATGATCATGGGCGTCGACGTCGGCGGCTGACAAGTGGGCGGACGCGTGGTCGAACCTGGCGGCGAACCTGGCGGCGAACCTGGCGGCGAGGCCGTGATGTCGCCCGTCGGAAACCCGACCGCCGAGGGCCCGCCCGCGCCGACCGGCGGCCTGGACCCGTCGGCGTCCGGAACGCGAACCGAGACCAGGATGCGCGCCGTGGGGCCGTCCGAGCCGGGCGAAGATCCGCCCAGGGCTCAAGCTCGGGTCCCATCGCGGGCTCAATTCGGCGGGGCGTTCGGCGGTCCGCAGAGCGCGCCGCGCCCGCGATCGGCCGGCCATGATCGGCGCGGACCGACCACGTTCGACGAAATCGCCGAGCTGATCCGCGCCAAACGCGATCTCAAACTGCTGATCGAGATCGAGCGCTATGCGCGCCCGGGCCCCGTGCGCCCCGGCCAAGTCGAGATCAGCCTCGACGACGGGGCGCCGGCCCATTTGGCGGGAGCCTTGCGCGAGCGCCTGATCGCCTGGACCGGCGCGCCCTGGAGCGTGGTGATCGCGTCGGGGCACGACGGGCCGACGCTGATGGAGCGCCGCGCCGCCGAGGAAGAGGGGTTGCGCCGCGAGGCGCTGGCCGATCCTCTGGTGCTGGCGGCCTTGGAAACCTTCCCCGGCGCCGAGTTGAAGACCGTGCGGCCGCTCAGGGCGGCCGAGGAAGAGGCGCCGCTGCCCCAGGCCCCCGACGATCTCGAGGACGACGCGCTGTTGGACTATGACGACGGCTGGGACGCGGCGTTCGACGATCGGCTCGACGGCGCGTGGGAGCCGGACCCCGACCCGCAGACGAGGCCTCCGCCGGGGCGGGACCCGGAGCGTTGACCGAGGCTTGGGCGGCGCCGGACCTGCGCGGCGCGCCGCCGTGAAAGGAGACGCGCGATGTTGAAGGGTTTGGGATCGCTCGGCGACCTGACGAAACTGGTCGGCCAAGCGCAAGAAATGCAAAAAAAGGTCGAAGAGATCCAGGCGCGTCTCGAGACCATGGAGATCGACGGGAGCGCCGGCGCCGGCCTGGTCGGCGCGGTGTGCTCCGGCAAGGGGCTTCTGAAGCGCGTCACGATCGACCCGTCGCTGCTCGCGCCGGGCGAGGACAAGGCGGTGGTCGAAGACCTGGTGGTCGCCGCCGTGAACGACGCCCAGGAAAAGGCCCGCGCGGCCGCGCAAGCCGAAATGGCCAAGGCGACCGAAGGCTTGCCCCTGCCGCCGGGATTTCCGTTGGGCGGTCCCTCAAGCTGAGGCGTCTCGAAACGCAGATCTTGAGGTTGCCCCCGGCGTCTGCGCTATATCTGTAGCGCAACACGCGAGGAGGACGCGCCCGATGCGCCGCGGCGACCCCGAAGACGAGCTGGAGACGCTGATCGGCCTGATGGCCAAGCTGCCAGGGCTCGGGCCCCGCTCGGCCCGGCGGGCGGTCCTGCACTTGGCGCGTCGGCGCGATCAGCTGCTGAAGCCGCTCGCCCACGCGATGACGGCCGCCGCCGAGAAGGCGCAGCCCTGCCAGATTTGCGGGGCGGTCGCGATGGCCCCGATCTGCGCCGTGTGCGCCGACGACAGCCGCGATCCAAGCGTGCTCTGCGTCGTCGAGGAGGTGGGCGACCTGTGGGCGCTCGAGCGAGCCGGGGCCTATCGCGGCCGGTACCACGTCCTCGGCGGCGTGCTGTCGGCGCTCGACGGGGTCGGACCGGAAACGCTGCGGATCCCGGAATTGGCGTCGCGCGCGGCGGCGCCTGAGGTCGAGGAAGTCGTGCTCGCCCTCAGCGCCACCGCGGATGGCCAGACGACGGCCTATGTGATCGCCGAGGCGCTCGACGGGGCCAATGTGCGCGTGACGTCGCTCGCGCGCGGCGTTCCGATCGGGGGCGAGCTCGGCTATCTCGACGACGGCACGCTGGCCGCCGCGTTCGGCGCGCGGCGCGACCTGTAAGCCGCGGCGTCAGGGCCAGTTGGCCCCGATCAGCCAGGCGGCGAACAGCGCCTCGGTCGTGAAGTAGAACCAAATCTTCTTCGTCCCCGACCCGTCCAAAGCGATCGAGACGATCCGGCCGAGGCCGGCGCCCGCGTAATGCACGCCGACCATCACCCAGGCCATCGGGAACGCGGGCCCGAACACGATCGCGAAGATCGACATGACCACGAAAGCGCCGCCGCTCGCCGCGCGCAGTTCGCTCATGCCCTCGGTGGTGCCCGCCGTCTGCAGCGACAGCGCCCCCATCGCATAGCGCGGCGAGACCAGGCAGATGCCGCCGAACGCGATCGTCAGCAGCGCCAGAATGATGTTGATGATTTCGACCGTGTCCATCGACCGCCCCGCGACTGTGTTTGCTCTGAGAGACTTACGCCCGACGGGGCGTTTTGGTTCGCGGCCGGGGCCGCGTCACAACGCGCGTCCCACTGCGCGTCCCACTGCGAGTCCTGCGCGCGTTCTGGTTCGCCTCTCGCCCGTCGGGCTGTGGCGTCTGCGGAAACAGTCTTGCGCCCGACGCCGTCCTTCCGCGGCCGGGGCGGACGGCCCAGCTTCCGCGCAATCGCGGCCGACGGCCGCTTTCGGGAGGAACGCCATGCCGAGCTTCGAAGACGCCACGCCCCGCGCGGACGGGCCGACCCTGCTGCGCGTGGATGCGAGCATGCGGGTCGAGGGCAGCGCGACACGCGCGCTGGCGGACGCCTTTCTCGCCCGCTTCGAGAGCGGCGCGGCCGCTCGCGGCTTGGTCGCGTCCGTGACGCGGCGAGATCTCGCCGCCGAGCCGACGCCGCCGATCGACGCCGGCTGGATCGAGGCGAATTTCACCCCCGCCGAGCAGCGCACGCCGGCCCAAAGCGCCCGGCTCGCGCTGAGCGACGGGCTGATCGCCGAGCTGAGAGCCGCCGACCTGCTGCTGCTCGCCGCGCCGATCTATAATTTCGGACCGCCCGCCGCGCTGAAGGCCTGGATCGATCAGGTGGCGCGGGCGCGGGAGACCTTTCGCTACACCGAGCAGGGGCCTGTGGGCCTGCTGACCGGGAAGCGGGCGGTGGCCTTCGTCGCCTCCGGCGGCACCGAGGTCGACGGGCCGATCGATTTCATGACGCCCTATCTGCGCCACGCGCTGGGGTTCATCGGGATCGGCGACGTCACCGTCGTCGCCGCCTCGCGCCAGATGGCCGACGCGTCGGCGCGGGACGCGGCGATCCGATCGGCTGAAGCGGCGGCCGAGCGCCTGCTCGGCGCGCTCGACGGGCGGAGCGTCGCTTGACGATGTCGTTCACATCAGCGCGCGGCCGCGGAGGCTGACTTCGCGGCCCTTGCCGATGATCACATGGTCATGGACGGCGATATCGACCGCCTCGGCGGCCCGGACCAGCGCGCGGGTCAGGGCGATGTCCGCCTTCGACGGCTCCGGGTCGCCGCTCGGGTGGTTGTGCACCAGGATCATGGCGCTCGCGCCCAGTTCGAGGGCGCGTTTCAGGACCTCGCGCGGATAGACGGCCGCTTGGTCGACCGTGCCCGGCGATCGCGCTTCGTCCGACAACACCCGGTTCTTCGCGTCGAGGAACAGCACTCGGAACTCTTCGGTGCCGCGATGCGCCATGGTGGCGCGGCAATAGTCGAGCACCGCGTCCCAACTCGACAGCACCGGCCGATTCGCGATGCGGGTCTGCGTCAGCCGGTGCGCCGCCGCCTCGACGATTTTCAGCTCGCGGATCGCCGCGTCGCCCAACCCCTCGATCTCGCGCAGGCGGCCCGGCTCGGCCGAGATCGCGCCGTTGAAGTCGCCGAAGCGCGCGATCAGGCGTTTGGCCAGCGGTTTCACGTCCTTGCGGGGGATGGCCCGAAACAGCACCAGCTCGAGCAGCTCGTAATCCGCCACGGCCGAGACCCCCCCGGCCATGAAGCGCATGCGGAGCCGCTCGCGATGCCCAAGACGCAGGTCCTCGGGCTTTTCGGGCCCCCGATCGGGCGGGGTCGGGGCGAACAAGTCGGGCTCGCCGGATCGCCCAGAGCCCCGCTTCGTCATGGCGCCGGATCAGCGCGGATAGGTCGGGTGAAAGCGGCCGGCGGGCGACAGCGTGAAGATCTCGCAGCCGTCCTCGGTCACCCCGATCGAATGCTCAAACTGCGCCGACAACGACTTGTCGCGCGTCACCGCGGTCCAGCCGTCGGCCAGGATTTTGGTCTCGGGTCGGCCCAAATTCACCATCGGCTCGATCGTGAAAAACATTCCCGGCAGAATCTCGAATTGCTGCTCTTTCCAGCGCGGGTCGCTGTCCGAGGGCACTTCGAAATGCATGATGCTCGGGGGCTCGTGAAACACGCGGCCAAGGCCGTGACCGCAGAAATCGCGCACCACGCCGCAGCGGGCCTTTTCGCAATACACTTGGATCGCGCGGCCGATCTCCACGAAGCGGGCGCCGGGCTTCACGGCTTCGATCCCGCGCATCAGCGCCTCGTGGGTGACGTCGATCAGCCGCTCGGCGCGGCGGCTGGGGCGGCCGGCGACGTACATGCGGCTGCTGTCGCCGTGCCAGCCGTCAAGCAGCGCGGTGACGTCAATGTTGAGAATGTCGCCGTCGCGCAGCGCTTTGCGCGGCGACGGGATGCCGTGGCAGACGACGTGATTGATCGAGATGCAGCTCGAATGCTGGTAGCCGCGATAGCCGAGCGTGGCCGGCTCGGCCCCGTGATCGCGCACGAACTCTCGGATCATGTCGTCGAGCGCCCCCGTCGAGACGCCCGGGCGCACATGATCGGCGATCATGTCCAACGCCTCGGCCGCCACGCGGCCGGCGCGGCGCATGCCCTCGAAATCCTCCGCCGTGTGCAGCCGGATCCCATCCGGGGATCGATCGGCGTCCTTTCGCATTCGGGTCGCTCCTTGTCGTCTCAGACCTGTTCGATCGGAAGCGCGCGATCAAGCGTGATCTCGGCCGAAGGACCGTCGGCGCGGGACGGCGCCACCGTGATGCGGCAGGCGTAGCAATAGGCCTCGACCCCGCGGCTGCGGGCGCGGCGAAAGGCGGCGGCGTAGGCGGGGTCGAGATCCTCGGCCAGTTTGAAGCGCGCGCAGTCGGTGCGCTGCACCAAATACAGCATCGCCGCCCGCGCGCCCGCCGCCGCCATGTCGCCGAGCTCCTCGAGATGCTTCGCGCCGCGCGCCGTCACCGAGTCGGGAAACTCGGCCCAGTCGTCCTCGCGGCGCAAATGGACGTTCTTCACCTCGAGGTAGAGGTCGGGGAGCGCCGGCTCGGTCAGCAAAAAATCCACCCGGCTGTTTCGCCCATAGCGCACCTCGCGTCGAACGGTTCCGTAGGCGGCGAATTCGGGCGCGGCGCGCGCGTCGAGCGCTTCGGCGACGATGCGGTTCGGATGCGTCGTCGAGACGCCCGAGAACCCGCCGTCGCCGAGGGCCACAAGCTCCCAGCTGTATTTCAGCTTTCGCTTCGGGTCGTCGGTGCGGGACAGCCAGATTTCGCGGCCCGGCTCGTTCAGGCTGAGCATCGAGCCCGGGTTCGCCACATGCGCGACGACGGTCTGGCCGTCCTCCAGCCGCGCGTCGGCCAGAAAGCGGTTGTAGCGGCGCACCAGGCGCGCTTTGACGAGAGGGGCGGGCAACAGCATCGCCCGCACTTAGCCTCCGCGCCGCGGCGGGCCAAGCCGCTGAGCACAGATGAGGCGCCGATGACCGACCCCCAGACGCCCGCGCCGACGGCGGCGATGCTGGTCATCGGCGACGAGATCCTGTCGGGCGGGATCCGCGACGAGAACGCGCATCATCTGGCCGTGACCCTGAACCAGATCGGCGTGGCGCTCTGTGAGGTGCGCTTCGTCTCGGACACGCATGATCGGATCGTCGCGGCCGTGCGGGCGCTGCGCGTCGAGGTCGATCATCTGTTCACTTCGGGCGGGATCGGCCCGACCCATGACGACATCACCGCCGACGCCGTCGCGGCCGCGTTCGGCGTCGGCATCGACGTGCGCGCCGACGCCCGCGCGATCCTCGAGGCCTATTACGGGCCGGACGGGCTGAATGACGCGCGGTTGCGCATGGCGCGCATTCCCGAGGGCGCGACGCTGATCGACAATCCGGTGAGCCGCGCCCCGGGGTTCACGCTCGGCAATGTCCATGTGATGGCGGGGGTGCCGCTCATCTTTCGCGAGATGCTGGCGGGTCTGCGGCCGACCTTGCGCGGCGGGGCCCCGATGCGGGCCCACAGTTTCCGCGCGCAGATCCCCGAGGGCGACGTGGCGGCCGCGCTCGGGCGCGCGGCCGAGGCGCATCCTCGGGTGACGATCGGCTGCTATCCGTTTTACCGCGGCGGTCTCGGCTGCACGGTCGTGGCTCGTTCGTCTGACCCCGTCGCGCTGGCGGCCGCCGCCGAGACGGTGCGCGCCTTGCTTGACGCCGTGCGCCCCGGCGTCACCGAAGAAACGCCCCCCGAACAGACGCCCCCCTGAGCCCGCACGCCCCCCTGAGCCCGCGCGCCGCGGCGGGCGGTTGACGCGGGCGGCTCGAGACGGTTCGCTTTACGCCGACGGCGGCAAGGTCCGCCGACGCGCGGAGAGGCGGGATGATCTTTTCGGCCGAGCCGGCGCTGTACAATCGCGCCGTGATCGCCGCGCTCGGGCTCGAGCGGGGTCGCGACGATTTTTCGGTCAAGGTCACACGCCCGGCGGATCCTCTGTTCTGGGTGCGCCTCGAGACCTCGGACGCGTCGGACGCGCCCGAGCTTCGGGTCACCGATTTCAAAACCCCGGGCCTGGACGCGGCCGAAGCGGCCGCGGCGCTGGGCTTCGCGATCGACGGGGCGGACGCCGGGGCGGCGGGGCGCGCGATCCGCTTCACGGACATCGCGCCCGGCGTCGAGGATTTCGCCGCCGCCGCCGCCGCCGAGAAGCGCGTCGCGGCGGCTCTGGCGGCGTTCGCGCGGTTTAATCGCCTCGAGCTGCGCGCCCCCGGTCTCGAGCGGCGGCGCGACAAAATCGACTTCGTCGCCGGTCTGGCGGCGCGCCGGCCCGGGCGTTCGGCCCGCCACTCGGCGGCGTAGCGCGCCTTCTCCGCCGCGGTTGCCTTTGTCTGCGGCGGCTTTAGGGTGGCGCGCCCGTCGCCCGCTTGACGGAATTGGTAGACGTAGCGGACTTAAAATCCGCAGGCTTCGGCCGTGCCGGTTCGAGTCCGGCAGCGGG
>CAZBIG010000143.1:0-7420 GCA_964491865.1 uncultured Neomegalonema sp.
GCGCGGTCGGCGACCGCCTCGAGCCGCGCGGCCAGCGCGGCCCCGTTCGCAGCCCCGCCCGCGGCGGGCGGAACGCGCGACGGGGGGCGCGTAACGTATGCGCCTTTCTATGGGGCGGCGCACTGGGGCGTACTCCGGCGGGGCGTCTGTACGTATGCGCCGCCCGCGCGCGGGCGCCGCGCCGTCGCCATCCACCTAGAGTAGCGCAGTGTTTCGGCCGCGTTAACGGCCCCGTCTCACCCGCGCGGCGTGGTGCAGACGCCGAGCAGGCGGTAGATCGGGCAAAACCGCACGAGCGCCGTCGCGGCGAGCACCCCGCCCACGACCAACGCGCCGTATTTGAGCGCGGGGTCGACGAACATCTCGGGCGCCAGCGCGAACGGCGCGAGGATCAGCAGCGCGCCGAGCGCCAAGCGCAGGACCCGATCGATTTGGCCGACATTCAGGATCACGGCGGCGTCTCCTCTCCGAAGCCGGGTCGGCGCGCAGGCCGTTCCTGCGCGTCCCCGACCACGCCTCACGCCCGGGTTATAGCAGAGTTCGTCGGCGCGCGACGGTGACGTCGCCGCGATCGACGCGCCGTGTTCGCCCCGTTCCCCCAGTCGCCCCTGTTCCCCCTGGGGCGGGCAGGGGCGGGCAAGGGCGGGGCGGCAGGGGCCGCGCCAAGGGGTTGGGGAGGGTGGAAGGAAGAAGGCGGGCGGCGTTAGGGGCGCGTCCGCCGCCGAAACGCCGGGCCCGCCCGCCGGCGCTCGCGCCGCTGTGAGCGAATCTGAAGGGCGTCGACCGCAAAAGACCCTACATGCGGCGTTGGCGTTTCATCGGCGTGGTCGCTCTCGGCCTGGCGGCCCTCGCCATCCCTCATTTGGAAACGATGCATGGCGGGCTCGAAATTCTCACTCAACGCCTTGCGCGCGCTGCGCTTGGGGGCGCAGGGCTTGGGGGCGCTGGGCTTGGGGGCGGCGCGCGCCGTCCGGGCGGTCGAGCAGGCCTCCTGCGCCGTCGCCGAGCGCGGTCGACAGGCGCTGGTCGCGGCGGTGGTCGCGGTCGAGGCCCGCCTGCGCGACGGCCCCGGGGCGACGCAAGCGCCGACCTCGGCCGACACGCCGGACGCGCGGAGCGGGGGGGACGAGGGCCTCGCCGCCTCGCTGGCGGGCTTCGTCTGGCGCCACAGCCGCGGTGACCAGATGCGCCTGCTGGCCGTGACCGTCGCGACCTTTCCCTTGCTCTACGCTTCGCTCGAGCTGCCGAAGCTGATCATCAACGACGCGATCTCCGCCGAGACCGACGCGATCGCGCTCTGGGGCGCGACCTTCGACCGGGTCGAGTATCTGCTGCTGCTCTGCTTCGGTTTTCTCGCCGCGGTGCTCGGCGGCGGTCTTCTCAAGATGCGGCTGAACACGATGAAAGGCGTGGTCGCCGAACGCCTGCTGCGCCGGTTCCGGTTCCAACTGGTGCGCCGGACGTTGCGGTTTCCGCTGCCCTATTTCCAGCGCACCAGCCAAGGCGAGCTGATTTCGATGGTCTCGGCCGAAGCCGAGCCCCTGTCGGGCGGCATGGGCGACTTGGTCGCGCAGCCCGTGTTCCAGGCCGGCCAGATGCTGACCATCGTGGCCTTCTTGTTCATCCAGAACGTGTGGCTGGGCCTGGCCGCGACCGCGCTGATCCCGCTGCAGGCTTGGCTGATCCCGATGCTGCAACGCCGGATCAATCTCTTGCACAAAGAGCGGGTGGCCGAAGTGCGCCGGTTCTCGGCGCGGTTCGGCGAGACCATCGCCGGCGTCGAGGATCTGCGCAGCAACAACGGCGCCCGCTACGCGCTGGCCGACTTCTCGGCGCGTCTCGGCCGTTTGTTCAAGATACGATACGAGATTTACAAGCGTAAATTCTTTCTGAAGTTCTTGAACAATTTCATCACGCAGGTGACGCCGTTCTTCTTTTTCTCGATCGGCGGCTATCTGGTCATCCAGGGCCAGCTGTCCGTCGGCGCGCTGGTGGCGGCGCTGGCGGCCTATAAGGACCTGTCGGCGCCCTGGCGCGAGCTGCTGACCTATGTGACGCAAATCCAAGAGCTGAGCCTGCGCTATCGCACCATCATCGATCAGTTCGGGCCCGCCGGCATGCTGTCCGAGGCCGGCCCCGACGCCGCCGACGCGCCGCCCCGGCTCGACGGCCCGATCGAGCTGCGCAACGCCACCGTCCGCGAACCGGGCGGCGCGGCGGTGCTCGACCGGCTGAGCTTCACCCTGCCCGCCGGCGGCATGATCGCGATCGAAAGCAAAAGCGCCACCGAACGGCGCGTGCTCAGCCGGCTGTTGTCGCGGGCGATCGCCCCGAACGAAGGCGTGGTGGCGATCGGCGGGCGCGACCTGGCCGATCTCGACCCGAGCGCCGTCGCCGCGCGGATCGGGCTGGTCGGGTCGGCGCCGCATCTGTTCAACGCCACCATCTGGGAGAATGTCGGCATGGCGCTCCGCGTGCGCCCGGGGACGCCGGCCGACGCCGATCGCGGGGCGCTGGCCGAGGCGGCGCGCGCCGGCGTCTCGACCGACCCGATCGACGCGCCCTGGCTCGATCCGTCGGTCGCGGGACTGCCGGACGAAGAGGCGCTGAAGAATTGGTGGCTGCAAATCGTCGAAGTCGCCGGCAGCGACGACGCGCTGTTCCGCCGCGGGCTCGAGCGCCCGTTCGATCCCGAACGCCACCCCGATCTCGCCCGACGCCTGGTGAGCCTGCGCGACGAGGCTCGGTTCCGGGTGCGCGCGGCCGGTCTCGACCGCGCGGTGCACTGGTTCGATCCGGAACGGTTCAACCCCGGGCTGGCGGTCGCCGGCAACCTGCTGTTCGCCGCGCCGCGCCGGCCCTTGCGCGCGATCCAGATCGCCGAAGATCCGCGTTTCGCGCCCACCGTGCGCGACATGGGTCTCGAGCCCGACATGCTGAGCCTCGGCGGCGATTTGCTGATGCTGCTGACGAGCGCCTTCGGCGCGGTGGGCCCCGAGCATCCTCTGGTGCAGCGCGCCGGTCTCGGGCCCGAGGTGTTCGCGCGGCTGCGCCGGATCGCCGAGCGGACCCAGGCGATCGGGGCGGACGCGCTCTGCGCCGACGACCGGGCGCTGCTGACGGCCTTGCCCTTCCAGCTCACCGCCGACCAAATGGGCGCGGCGTTCCCCGAGGCGCTGAAGGACAAAGTCTTGCGGCTGCGCCGGTCGCGCGGGGCCGACCTGCGCGCCGCGGCGGCCGACATTTTCGCGCCGATCGAGCGCGACGCCTATGTCGAGGGGCTGAGCGCGCTCGAGAACGTGCTGTTCGGCAAGCCCGCCCGCGCCGCCCCCGCGGCGCTCGAGAAGCTGCGCGCGTTGATCGGCGATCTGGTGATCGAGGCCGGCCTGAAAAGCGAGCTCGCCATGCTGGTCGGCGACGAGCCCGCCGGCGTGGGCGGGGCCAATCTCGACCCCGCCGCGCGCGAGCGCATCGCGTTCGTGCGGGCGGTGATCAAACGGCCGGACGTCGTCGTGCTCGACCGGCCGCTCGGCAGCCAAAGCCTCGAGGAGCGGCTCGCCTTCCGGGGACGGCTGCGCGCGCTGTTGCCCGAAGCGACGCTGGTGTTTCTCGAGCCCGAGGTCGTGCGTCCGAAGGATTTCGACCTCGTGCTCGAGATCGAAGACGGCCGTCTCGGCGGCGACGCGGCGCTCGAAGCCGCGAACGACGACGGGCGGGCGCGCGACGACGGGCGGGGCGGCGAGGAGGGCGCGGCCCGCCGTGCGGTCGCGGCCCGGAACGCCTCGGCGAGCGCCGATCTGCTGCGCCGACGCCGCGCGATCGAAAGCGTCGAGGCGTTTCGCGACCTGCAGCGGCCGCAGCTGCGCCTGCTCGCCTACGCCTCGCAATGGTTCGAGGCCGCGCCCGGGGACGCGATCTTCGCCAGCGGCGACCCGACCGACGGGGCCTATGTGCTCGCCCGCGGCGAGGCGGAGCTGCGCTGGCGCGACCCGGACGGCGCGGCGCGCACCGTCTCGGTGATCGAGCCCGGGCGCCTGATCGGCGATCTGTCGGTGATCCTGGGGACGTCGCGCACCCTCGACATGGTGGCGCGGACGCGCGTGTCGGGCGTGCGGATCGGCGCGGCCGAGCTGCGCGACGTGATCCACGGCGACGCGGCGGTGGCCGTGAGCTTGCTGCGCACGACTTCGGAGAATCTCCTGTCGGTCGCCGAGCGGCTGCGGGCCTATCAGGCGCGCTATCCCGACCCGGACGCGCGCGGCGTCGCCGGATCGGGAGAGCATGAGGGCGTCGCCGCAGCGTTAAGCGCCGCCGCCGCCCCCGCCCACTGAGCGGCCGGCTCTGGCGCCGGCGTGGCGACAGGGGCGGCGCGCCCCGCGCAGCCCGCCCCGTTTAGCGCGCCCTTGCTCGCGCGCCCTCGCGGCGCGGCCGCGCTCGGGTCAATCGCGCGCGCCGGGCGTCACCGACAGCGTTTCGCGCGCGCCGTCGCGCTCGACCGTGACGCTGACGGCCGCGCCGGGTTTGAGCCCGTTCAAGATCCGAACATAGTCGTAGATGTTCGCGACCTCTTCGCCCGCGAGGCCGACGATCCGGTCGCCGCTTTGCAGGCCCGCCTGCGCGGCCGGCCCGTTTTTCACGACCCCCGAGATCGGCACGCCGACGACGTCCTCGCCGGCGTAGTCGGGAATGGTGCCGAGGAAGACGCCGCCCAGACGCCGGTTCCGCGGACCTTCGGGGCGGTCCATGGCCACATAGGCCGGCGCGGCGTCGGCCTTGGCCAGCGACCGCGCCACCAACGCGGTGAAGCGCGCGATGTCCGTCAGCCCGTCATAGTTCAGCTTGTCCGGCGTGTCGCGCGGCGTGTGATAATCGCCGTGAGCCCCGGTGAACAGCGACAGGATCGGCGCGCCCTTGAGGTAGAAGGCGGTGGCGTCCGTGGGCAAAAAGGCGTCGTCCGAAGTCCGGATCGGCAGGCCCACGACCGCGTTCCGCCGTTCGACCTCGCGCGCCCAGATCGGCGACGAGCCAAGGCCCGCCACCAGCAGCGTGTCCTCGAGGCGGCCGACCATGTCGAGGTTGAGATAGGCCGCGACCAGCCCCGACAGATCCTCCGCTTCGGCCGCTTCGAGCCGGTTCGCCACATGCCGGGTCGCGCCGATCAGGCCCAGCTCTTCGCCCGACCAGGCGGCGAACACGATGTCGCGCGCGCCCGACAGCTCGCCCGCGGCGCGATCTGCGGCCAGCTTCTGCGCCACTTCGATCACCGCGGCGACGCCCGACGCGTTGTCGTCGGCACCGTAATGGATCTCGCCCCGCTCGTCGGGTTTGGCCAGCGATCCCGCGGTCTCGCCGCGGCCGAGATGGTCGACATGGGCCCCGATCACGATCGGCGCGGCCCCGCCCGGAACGCCGTCGAGATCGAGCCGGGCCAGCACGTTGCGCCCGGTGCGCCGCTCGACGTCGAGGGCGATTTCGGCGGCGACCGTCGTCGACGCGAGCAGGCCGCCGGCGCTCTGGCCGGCGTCGACCTGCGCGACGATCTCGTCGCGCGCGGCCCCGAGCCCCGCGAGCATCCGCGCGCCGGTCGCCCGGTCGACCGCGAGAACCGGCAGATTGGTCCCGCGCGCCCGCGCCTCATAGGCCAGACGCGGCAGCTTGTCGTCGAAGCCGTCGTTCAGCGGCGGCGTGAAAATCACCCCGGCCACGCCCTTCGACCGCGCGACCGAAGCCTTGTAGCGGAGATCCGCATGGCGGGCGAGGGCGCGGCGGCGCTCGGCCGACAGCCCGTCCGGCAGGCCCCGCCAGATCAGCACCCATTTGCCCTCGACCTCGAGGCCCGCATAGCTGTCGAGGCCCGCCGCGCCGTCGGTCTCGGGCGCCGACAGGCCGTAGCCGGCGAACACCACCGGCCCTTCTTCGGCCGCGCCGTCGCGCGAGAAGCCGAGGGGGCGCCAGCGCTCGCCGACCGGCGGCGTCAGGCGCCCGTCTTCGAGCGTGATCGCGAGCGCGTTGCCCTCGGCCAAAGCGACGCCCGCGGTGAACTCGAAAGGCTCGAACATCCCGCCGTCGGCGCCGGCGGGCTCGAGCCCGAGCGCGGCGAAAGCCTCGGCCACGTAATCCGTCGCCAGCCGCTCGCCCTCGGTGCCGGTGAGCCGGCCGGCCATGCCCTCCGACGCGAGGGCGCGGACATGGGCCTCGAGGTCGCCCCGGCGGATCTCGGGCGCGGTGTCGGCCATTTTCGGACGGATCGCCGGGGCGGCGGCCTGACGCAGCGGCGCGTCGGCCAGCAGCGCGCGGGCCGCCTGATGGTCCCAGTCGCCGAGGAAGATCTGGCTGGTTTTGTCGGGCGTCGCGGTCGACGTCCAACTGATCCGGGTTCCGTCCGGGGTGAAGGTCGCCAGCCCGTCGAACCCGTCCCGCTCGGTCACGCGCACCGGTTCTTTACGCCCGGCGGCGTCGACCAGATACAGCTCAAAGTTCGAAAACCCCTGAAGATTGGTCGAGAAAATGATGTACTCGCCAGACGGATGGAAGAACGGCGCCCAAGACATCACGTCGAGATCGGTGATCTTGGTCTGGTCCGACCCGTCGGCCGCCATGGTGTAGACTTCGGCGCGCGCGCCGTCTTCGGAGAACCGCCGCCAGGTGATGCGCGTCCCGTCGGCGCTCCAGAACGGCCCGCCGTCATATCCCGGCGCGTCGGTCAGCCGGCGCAGATTCGAGCCGTCCGCGTCCATCACGTAGAGATCGAGGAAATAGGACGGGTCCCGCGCCAGACGGGCGGCGTCGTCGCCCGACAGCTCGGCCGAATAGGCGTGGCGGTTCGACGCGAACACGATCTTCGTCCCGTCCGGCGAATAAGCGCCCTCGGCGTCGTAGCCGAACGCGTCGGTCAGTTTCGCGTAACCGCCGTCCTTCAGATCCGTCTCGACGATTTCGTAGGTCGGATCGTAATCCCAGGCGTAGCGGCGCTGTTGTCCCGAGGCGCGGAACTCGAGTTCGGCGCGCATTTTCTCGGCGGCCTCGGGGTCGAACTGCGTGCTCGCGAACAGCGCCCGCCGCCCGTCCGGATGCAGCCAGCCGCAGGTGGTTTTGCCCACGCCGGACGACACCCGATCGACGTCGCCCGTCTCGAGATCGAGCACGTACATCTGGTAGAACGGATTGTCGTCGGCCCGCTCGCTCTGGAAAATCATCTTCCGCCCGTCGGCCGAGAAATACCCCTCGCCCGCGCGCGCGCCCTCGAAGGTCAGTTGCCGCGCGTTCGAGATCGGCTGCGGGGTCTCGGCCGTCGCCGAGGTCGCGCCGAGCGCGCTCAGGGTTATGGCCAGCGCCCCGGCCAGCGCCCCGGCCAGCGCGCGTGTCGGCGCCCCTGCCTGCGCCGTGGCGCGGGGCTCGAGCAGGCCCGCGGCGGCCGAGG
>CAZBIG010000144.1:0-7374 GCA_964491865.1 uncultured Neomegalonema sp.
AACGCCGCGAGCGCCCGCCGGGCGAGGCGGCCGGCGAGCCCCGTCTCGGCGCCGCGCGGGCGCGGCGGCGGATCGAGATCGCCGCGCGCGGCCCTAGCCGCCGCTTGGGGGTCGAGATGCGGGCGCGGCATGGCTCCTCCGCGGGCGAAAAAACGGTCTCTGGACCGTCGGGTCGGGACGGTTACGTTTCGTTAGGCATGACCCTGAGCCCGAAAGATTTATTGCGCCTTAACGCGGACGGTTTGTTCTGCCCGGTCGGCGGTTTCGCGATCGATCCGGCGCGGCCGGCGGCGAAGGCCGTGATCACCCATGCGCACGCCGATCATTGCCGTCCGGGGCACGGCGCCGTGCTGGCGACGCCTGAAACGCTGGCCATCGCCAAGGTCCGCTATGGCGACGCGGCGTTCGGGTCGACCCAAGCGCTCGGCTATGGCGCGCCGCTTCGGATCGGCGACGCGACGGTGACGCTGCTGCCGGCCGGGCACGTGCTCGGCTCGGCTCAAGTGGCGATCGAGGCGGGCGGCGCGCGGGCGGTGGTCTCGGGCGACTATAAGCGGCGCGCCGATCCGACCTGCGCGGCCTTCGAGCCGGCGCCTTGCGACCTGTTCGTCACCGAGGCGACCTTCGGGCTGCCGGTGTTTCGTCATCCGCCGACCGAGCGCGAAATCGAGAAGCTGTTGGCGTCGCTGGCGGCGTTTCCCGAGCGGGCCCACGCCGTCGGCGTGTATCCGCTCGGCAAGTGCCAGCGGCTGATCGCCGAGCTTCGGGCGGCGGGGTGGGAGCGGCCGATCTATCTGCACGGCGCGCTGCGGAAGCTGACCGATCTTTACGAGAGCTTCGGGGTGCGTCTGGGGCCGGTGGCGGACGCGACCTTTCCGGCGACCGGGCGCGGGCGCGACCGCGGCGCCGACCGCGCCGAGATGGCCGATCGGCTGAAAGGGGCCGTGGCGCTGGCGCCCGCGTCGGCCTTGGCCGACAAATGGGCTCGGCGGCTGCCGGATCCGCTGATCTGCGGCGCGAGCGGTTGGATGACCGTGCGCCAGCGGGCCAAGCAGCGCGGCGTCGAGTTGCCGTTGGTGATTTCGGACCACGCCGACTGGGACGAGTTGACGGCGACGATCCTGGAGACCGGGGCCGAGACGGTCTGGGTGACGCACGGCGCCGAAGAGGGGCTGGTGCATTGGTGCCGGGCGCGCGGGATCGACGCCGAGCCGCTGTCGATCGCCGGGCGCGGCGACGACGGCGACGCGGGCGGCTGAGCCGACCCAAGAGCCGACCCAAGAGCCGACCCAAGAGCCGACCCAAGAGCCGGGCCTTGAGCCGGGCGTTTTAGCCGGGCCTGGGGCGGAGGCGCGCGCGTCGGGGCCGTCGAGGCCCCTCCGCGCGCCTGGGCGCCCGATGTTCGAGTTCGCGCGCTGGGCCGGCCGACGGCGCAGGTTCGTCTCGGAGGAGCCCGACGGAGACGGAGCGCCGTCTTGCCGCCTCTGGCGGACCCTTGCCGACCTGCGCGGACCCTTGCGGAGCGGGGGCCGCGCCTCGCCTGCGCAATGCGGTCGGCGCTCCGGCGCGGTCCGCGGCGCTCGCCGAGCGACCCGCCGCCGAGCGCCCAGCCGCGGTCCGGGTCGGGCGCCGCGTCTCGCGCCGCGCCCTCCGTGACCTGGGGGTCGGGCGCGCGCCGGGCGAGTGTGAGGGTCGCGCGACTTGGGCGCGGCGACCCCGGAGGCGATAAGCGGGGAGGTGGACTGAACCGCCCCGGGTCTCTCGGAGACCGTTTTCACGGGGTCTCAGGCGGCGATCGGGGCCGCCGCCTCGCCCCAAAAGCGCGCGTCGGCTTCCGCTGGCGAGCGCCATCCGGTCGCGCGGAGCAGCCGGCGGTTGTTGAACCAGTCCACCCGTTAGGGGGCGGCGGGTCGAGGCGCGGCGGCGGCGCTCGAGACGCGACGGCTGACCGGCGGCCCGCTTCGGCCTATGTGCCGCGCATGACCCCGTTCGCCCGCCTTCTGACCGGTCTCGTCTTCACCCCGTCGCGGAACGCGAAGCTCCGGCTGCTCGTCCGCTATTTCGACGCGGCCCCCGACCCGGACCGCGGCTGGGCGCTGGCCGCGATCTCCGGCGGGCTCGCCTTGCGCGCGGCGCAGCCCTCGCTGATCCGGTCGCTGGTCGAGGAGCGCGTGGACCCCGAGCTCTTTCGTCTGTCTTACGACTATGTCGGCGATCTGGCCGAGACGGTCTCGTTGATCTGGCCGACCGCGGCGCGCGGCGGCGACCACGGGCTCGGCCTCGCCGAGGTGGTCACGGCGCTCGCCGCCGCCTCGCGCAGCGACTTTCCGGGGCTGTTGGCGCGTCTGCTCGACCGTTTGCCCGCCGACGAGCGGTTCGCGCTGATCAAGCTCGCCACCGGAGGATTGCGGGTGGGCGTGTCGGCGCGCCTGGCGAAGACCGCGCTGGCGCACTGGGCGGCCGAGCGCGGCGTGGTCGGGGCCGAGGTCGAGGCGATCGAAGAGGTCTGGCACGGGATCGAGCCGCCTTACGCGGCGCTGTTCGACTGGCTGTCCGGGGCCGCCCCGCGGCCCGAAGTCGATCTGAGCCTGGCGTTCCGCCCCATGATGCTGGCCAACCCGGTCGATCAGGCGCTCTATTCGGCCGAAGAGCTGCGCGAGAACGCCGAGAGCGAGGCCGAGACCCGCCGCCGTCTGGCGGCGCGCTTGGTTCCGTCC
This sequence comes from uncultured Neomegalonema sp., assembly GCA_964491865.1. GTDB lineage: Bacteria > Pseudomonadota > Alphaproteobacteria > Rhodobacterales > Rhodobacteraceae > JBCBRF01. Next base: position 2,718 of record CAZBIG010000144.1, read on the forward strand.
GAACATGCGGCCGAATGGAAATGGGACGGCGTCCGGGTGCAAGCGGCGGCCTTCGACGGCGCGCGGCGGCTTTACTCGCGCACCGGGGAAGAGATCAGCGCGGCCTTTCCCGACATTCTCGAGGCCATGACCTGGCGCGGGGCGTTGGACGGCGAGCTGCTGGTGGCGACGCCCGAGCCCGAGGGCCTGCGGATCGCGCCTTTCGCCGATCTGCAAAAGCGGCTCGGCCGTAAGACCGTGTCGGCGAAGACCCTGCGCGAGCTGCCGGCCCATATCCGCGCTTACGACCTGCTCCACGACGGCGAGACCGATGTGCGGGCTCTGCCGCTTCGGGATCGGCGGGCGCGCCTGGAGGCTTGGGCGGCCGACAAAACCGATCGTCTCGACGTCTCGCCGCTGATCCCGTTCGACGACTGGGCGACGCTCGCCGACATCCGGGCCGGGGCGCGGGCCGCGAGCCAGGAAGGGCTGATGCTGAAGCGCTGGGACGCCCCCTATAAGGGCGGTCGGCCGACCGGGCCGTGGTGGAAGTGGAAGCGCGATCCGCTGACGGCCGACTGCGTGCTGATGTACGCACAGCGCGGACACGGCAAGCGCAGCTCGTACTACTCGGACTTCACCTTCGGGGCGTGGCGGGACGGGCCGGACGGGCCCGAACTGACGCCGGTCGGAAAGGCGTATTCGGGCTATACCGACGCCGAGCTCGGCGAGCTCGATCGCTGGATCCGGAAGAACACCGTCGACCGGTTCGGGCCGGTGCGGGCGGTGGCGCCCGCGCTCGTGTTCGAGGTGGCTTTCGACGCGGTTCAGGTGTCGACGCGCCACAAGTCGGGCGTCGCAATGCGGTTTCCGCGGATCAAGCGCATCCGCTGGGACAAGCCCGCCGCGGAGGCCGACCGTCTCGAAACCATCGAGAGGATGATCCGCTCGGCGGGACCGGAGCCCGGGCGCGACGCGTCGGCCGCTCCGTGAGCGCGCCGCGCCAAAGGCGCGTGCGGCGACGGGCGCCTTGCGCGGGGACCAGGTCGGCGACCTGGAGAGAGGCCGGCCCGGCGAGGCCGGCCTCGGTGTCGGATCCGGCGCGGCGGATCGGTTAGTTCTGCTGGCCTTCGATGACCTCTTCGGTGGCCTGACGGGCCTGCTGGGTCACTTCGTCGAGGTCGATCACGCCGAAATGGTCGGCGAGGTTCAGGCCGCCGTACAGGATCAGGAACAGGGCCATGATGGTCTCGAGGAAGTCTTTCTTCACGAGACCGATGAGGCCGCCGAGCAGCGCGAGCGCCGGCAGGATGATCGGGACGATGTTGTTCATCAGAAGGGTACTCCCCTAGCGAAAAGGCATGCGGTGACAGGGCATGCGAGACGGATCGGCCGCGTCGCGCCGAAGTGAGCCGAGAAGCGCGGGGCCGAGCGCGCTATACCCGATAACGAAGTCGCGAGCGCGCCTGGATGAAGGCGCGTCGAGCGCCCGGCGGTTCGGATGGCGCCGACGCAACGACCGTCGGCGAGGCACCCCGGCGGGCGCGCCGAACCGCTCCCGTCGGGGGCCGCTCTTCGCGGCGGCGCTGCGACGGCGCGCGCCGGCCGTTCGGGCGTCAGACGTTCAGTTGAGCGCGGATCACCGGCCAAAGGCCTTGATACGCGATCCAGAACAGATACCCCGCCGCGACCCATCTCAGGCCCTTTTCCTTGTAGAGGATCAGCGCCCCGCCCACGAGCGCCAAGAGCGCCTCTAACGGCACTTGCATTTCGACCTCCGACGCTCTCCGACCCGTTTGGCGAGGGCCGCGCCTCAGGCTCCTACGCCGAGGACGAGAGGCGCGCATGGCGCGCCCGCTTCGTCGCCCGACGATTGCTGTCGAACGCGGCGGATCTGCAGCGGTTCCGGTGTCGGGGCGCCGGCTGGGACGTCCGAAAGGGCGGCGCCGGCGAGCGCGCGCGGCGGCGGGCCGTCCGCGTCTCGGGCCGAGCGCGCGAGAACTTCGGGGGGCTCTTTGCTTTCAGGCGCGCGTGGGCTAGTTGACCGCGGAGAAACAGTCGCGCAGGGGGGCTCGGTTGCTTTTCGAAATGATTTACAGTCAGGCCGGTCGGGCGGGCCTCGCGCTGTGCGTCATGGCCGCGGTCGCCGCGTCGGGGCCGAGCGCCCGCGCCCAACAAGGGCCGCCCGCCGTCGACGTCGCGACGCCGCTTGCCGCCGAAGTCGTCGATTTCGACGATTTCACCGGGCGGTTCGAGGCGGTGAACCGGGTCGAGGTGCGCTCTCGCGTCTCGGGCTATCTCCAGCACGTCCGCTTCCGCGACGGTCAGCGCGTCGGGCAGGGGGCGATCTTGTTCGAGATCGACCCGCGCCCGTTCGCCGCCGAGGTCGATCGGGCGTTGGCCGACCTCGCCCAGGCGCGCGCCAACCAGACCCGCGCCGAGGCCGAGCTGCGCCGCGCCAATCAGCTGGTCCTGAACCGCACCGTGTCCGAGACGACGCTTGATGAGCGCGAAGCCGAAAAGTTGAGCGCCGACGCCGCGGTCGCCGCCGCTGAGGCGCGCGTGCGCAGCGCCCAGCTCGACCTCGAATTCGCCGAGATCCGCGCGCCGCTGGCCGGGCGGATCTCGGATCGCCAGGCGGATGTCGGCAATCTCGTCACCGGCGGGCCCGCCGGCGCGACGCTGCTGGCGACGATCGTTCAGACCAACCCGATTTTTTTCGTCTTCGACGCGTCAGAAGCCGACTATTTGAAATACACGCGCCTGTTCGGCGGGGGCGAGGACGCGACCGACAAAAGCGCCGCCGAGGCCAAGAAACGCGCCCTGCTGCGCCTGCGCGACGAAGCCGAGTTCACGCATGAGGGGCAGGTCGACTTCTTCGACATCGAGCTCGATCCCAATGCGGGCACGATCCGCATTCGCGCCGAGTTCGAGAACGACGAGGGGCTGTTCACGCCGGGCCTGTTCGGCCGCGTGCGTCTGGCGGCGTCGCGGCCCTACGACGCGCTGTTGGTGCCCGACCGCGCCGTCCTGTCGGACCAGGCGCGCAAAATCGTCTATGTCGTCGACGCCGAGGGGGTGGTCGCGCCGCGACCGGTGACGCTCGGTCCGATCTTCCGCGGCCTGCGGGTCGTGCGCGAGGGGCTGTCGGCCGAGGACCAAGTGATCGTCGCCGGTCTGCTGCGCGCGCGGCCCGATCAAAAGGTCAGCGCGTCCGTCGTGACGCTCGAGTTCCAAGGCCCGGCGCTCGATTTGGGCGGGCGCGCCGGCGTCGACTGATCCGCGCCGGCCAGCGCGCCGCGCCGGCCCGCGCCGCCGTCAATCGCCGCCGTTTTGGCCGCGCCCTTGTCATTCTTCGGTGTCGACCGACGCTCAGGCCGAGCGCGGCGACCAAAGGACCGCCGCCATGGGCTTCTCGCATTTCTTCATCGATCGACCGATCTTCGCGTCCGTCGTGTCGATCCTGATCACGCTGATCGGCGCGGTCGCCTATTTCACCTTGCCGGTTTCGCAATACCCCGAAATCGCCCCGCCCACGATCAACATCACGGCGAGCTACCCCGGCGCCTCGGCCGAGACCGTCGCCGACACGGTCGCCACCCCGATCGAGCAAGAGCTGAACGGGGTCGAGGGCATGCTCTACCTGGTCAGCCAGAACACCGGCGACGGGCGGCTCAGCATCAATGTGGTGTTCGAGCTCGGCACCGATCTCGATCAGGCGCAGGTGCTGGTGCAAAACCGCGTCGCGATCGCCGAGCCGCGCCTGCCCGAGCCGGTGCGGCGGCTGGGCGTGACCACCGCCAAAAGCTCGCCCGACTTGATGATGGTGATCCACATGCTGTCGCCTGACGACAGTCGGGATCAGCTTTACGTCTCGAATTACGCCAGAACTCAAGTGGTCGACCGGCTGGCTCGGATCGACGGCGTCGGCCAGACCACGCTGTTCTCCGAACGCGCCTATTCGATGCGGGTGTGGCTCGACCCCAACCTGGTCGCCGCGCGGAACCTGACCGCGGGCGACGTGGTGCGCGCGCTGCAGGCCAACAACGTGCAGGTCGCCTCGGGCGTGATCGATCGCCTGCCGGTGCCCGACCAAGGGGCGTTCGAGCTGTCGGTCGAGACCGAGGGGCGGCTGATCGCGCCCGAAGCTTTCGGCGAGATCGTGGTCCGCAGCGAAGGCGACGCCGGGGTGGTGCGGGTGCGCGACGTCGCGCGGGTCGAGCTTGGGGCGCAGGATTACTCGACCAACGGCTATCTCGGCGACAAGGTCGCCCTGCCGATCCTGATCTTCCAACGGCCCGGCTCGAACGCGCTCGAAACCGCGACGGCGTTGCGGGCGGAAATGGCGGACGCCGCCGCCGCCTTTCCCAGCGGCGTGGGGTACGAGATCGTCTACGACCCCACCGAATTCATCGCGGAGAGCGTCAACGCCGTCTATGTCACCATCGCCGAAGCCGCGCTTCTGGTGGTGCTGACCATCGTCGTGTTCCTTCAGAGCCTGCGCGCCTCGATCATCCCGATCATCGCGATCCCGGTGTCCTTGATCGGCACCTTCGCAGTGATGGCGGCCCTCGGCTTCTCGCTCAACAACCTGACCCTGTTCGCCCTGGTGCTGGCGATCGGCATCGTGGTCGACGACGCCATCATCGTCGTCGAATACGTCGAGCTGTATCTGCGC
>CAZBIG010000145.1:0-7312 GCA_964491865.1 uncultured Neomegalonema sp.
GGCGGGGTGCACGACGATCTGCGGGCCGAAAGCGCCGAGGCGCTGATCGCCATCGGCTTCGACGGCTATGCGGTCGGCGGGCTGGCGGTGGGCGAGGGGCAGGCGCTGATGTTCGGCGTGCTCGACACCGCGCCCGAGCAGCTGCCCGCCGACAAGCCGCGCTATCTGATGGGGGTCGGCAAGCCCGACGATTTGGTGGGGGCGGTGAAGCGCGGCGTCGACATGTTCGATTGCGTGCTGCCGACCCGATCGGGGCGCACCGGCCAAGCCTTCACCCGGCGCGGGGTCGTCAACCTGAAAAACGCGCGCCACCAAGACGATCCGCGGCCGCTGGATCCGGAGTGCGCCTGTCCGACCTGCGGCGGCTACAGCCGCGCCTACCTCCATCACCTGTTCCGCTCGCAGGAGATCCTCAGCAGCATGCTGCTGACCGGGCACAATCTGCACTATTACCAAGAGCTGACGGCCGGCATGCGCGCGGCGATCGAGGCCGACGCCTTCCACGCCTTCGAGAGCGCCTTTCACGCCGCGCGCGCGGAGGGAGATCTCGAACCGATTTAGTTCGGGCGCGCCGAACGACGCGCCCGCGCGGGGCTTAGAAGTCGACGACGCCGCCGATCGAGAGGATATGGACTTCGGCCTCGAACTCGGCCGACCCGCCCGGCGAGACGCCGGGGATCGGCTCGAGCTCGACCTCCGGATCCTCGAGCGTGCGCAGGTAGGAATAGGCGGCGTCGATCTTCATCCGCGGGGTCAGCTGATAGCTCGCGCCGATCGACAGCCACACCCGGTCCTCGTCCGGGATGCGGATCGAGCGGTCTTCGTCGGTCGTCGGCGTCTCGTCCCAGGCGACGCCCGTGCGCAGTTGCAGCTGCTCGGTCGCCTGGTACTCGACGCCGGCCGCGACGAAGAACGCGTCTTCATAGCCGAAGGTGTCGTCGATCGAGACCCCGTCGCCCCGGATCTTGGCGACGTCGGTGTCGCTCCAGCGCTGCCACTGACCCTCGACCAGCAGATCGAGATCTTCGGTCAGGCCCTGACGGACCCCGACCGACAGCACCGGCGGCGCTTCGGCCGACAGGCTGGCGTCGGTCGAATCGCGCGCGCCCAAGGTCGACTGCAAAACCGCCGGACCCGTCGCCGTGCCGTCCGCTTTCAGGTCCAGGCCGCTCCGCCACGCGACGCCGAGGGTCGTGCTGTCGGTCACGTCGATCAGCGCGCCGAGCGTGTAGCCGAAGGTGACGTCGTCGCCCTCGAACTCGAGCAGATCGTTGTCGAAAGTCACGTCGGCGTAGGCGACCTGCACGCCCGCGCCGAGCGACAGCCAGTCGATCGGGTCATAGGCCGCCATCGGCGTCACGACGATGGTGCGCAGCGACGACTGTTCGGCGTAGACCTGCGCCAGGGCGGGGTCCGAACCGTCATATTCGGTGGACAAGCCGAACGGCGACGTCGTGCTGACGCCGACCGTCAGCTGCGGATTGAGGCGGAAGCCCGCGTACAGCGACGGCACGATGGCGCTCTGAGCGGGGTCGGCGTTGCCGACGTCGCCTACGCCGTTGGCCTCGAACGATCCGTCGGCGCTCGGAAAAATGCCCGAGAGCCCGCCGCCGATGGTGAAGGTCTCGCCGGTCGTGCGCGAGAGCGCGGCCGGGTTCTGATAGATGTAGGTGATGTCCCCGGCGCCGGCGGTCGCGCCGGCGAACGAGGCGCCCTGCGAACTGACCGAGCCTTCTTTCACCGCGAAACCGCCCGCGCCCGCGGGGCCGGCGACGCCAAGCGCGCCGATCAACGCCGCCGCGGCGGCTGAACGCAGGCTGGCGGCCCGCGACACACGCATGATCATTTTGTCCTCCCACAACGGCCTTGTTGCCCGCCGGTCCGGCTCCGAACCCGGCGATCGGCGTTGCGCCGCGGCCGATATGACCCGATGGGGCGGGGGATTTGTGAAAAGGGTCAACGTATGACGTTGCGTCGAACTTTCGGCGCCGCCTTCAAAAGTTGCTTCGGCGCCACGAACGGCGGCGCTGTGGAGAGGGCGGCGGCGCGGCCCCCGGGTTTCCGAGACCCTGCGGCGACGCGGGGCTCTGGACCTGGGGTCGCGGCCGCCCCATAGTCGCGCCGCATCTCCAAAGGAGCGCCTGATGGGCCTGTTTCGCGAACTTTTCACGTGGTGGAACGGTCAGACCTTCGGCACGCGGTTGTTCACCGCGCGAAACGGCGTCCGGGTCGGCGAGGACGAGCAAGGCAACGTCTATTACCGATCCGAGGACGGGGCGCGCCGCTGGGTGATCTACAACGGCGAGGCCGAAGCGTCGAAAGTGCCGCCCGACTGGCACGGCTGGCTGCACCACACCTACGCCGAGCCGCCCACCGAGGCGCCGCTGCCGCGGAAGTCTTGGGAGAAAGGGCATCTGCCCAACCGCACCGGCTCGGACGCGGCCTATCGCCCGAAAGGGTCGCTGCGGAACGCGGGCGAGCGGCGGCCGACCGGCGGCGATTACGAAGCCTGGACCCCGGAATGATCCGTCGCGCTCGAAAGCGCGATCAGTCGACGGAGACGACGCGATGGCGATGAAAATCGAAAGCCCCGTGGAGACCTTGATCGGCGCAGGCGTGATCGCGATCGCGGTCGGCTTCGCCGTCTACGCCAACCAGTCCGGCGGCGGCGGCGGCGTGTCGTCCGGGGCTTATCCGGTGGTGGGCTACTTCTCGAGCGCCGTCGGCGTCGCGCCGGGCACCGACGTGCGGGTCGCCGGGGTCAAGGTGGGGACCGTGTCGTCGGCCGAACTCGACGCGCGCACCTACGAGGCGAAGGTGACCCTGTCGATCCGCGAGGGCGTGTCGCTGCCGATCGACACCTTGGCCAAAGTCGACGCCGAGGGGCTGCTCGGCGGTTCGTTCATCGCGCTCGAGCCGGGCGCGTCCGACGAGGCCATGGCCGCCGGGGACGAGTTCGAATTCACGCAAGGCGCGCTCAGCCTCACGACGCTGATTTCGCGGGTGATCGCCGGTGGGGGGTCGGACGACGCCGGCGGCTCGGCGGGCGGCGCCGCGACTTCGCCCGAGTGACCGGCGGACCGGCGGACCGAGCGGCGGGCAAGGCGACGGGCCAAGCGACGGGCCAAGCGACAGACAGTGCGACGGGCCGGGCGACGGGGGGCTCTAGCGCGTCGCCGCCCTCGGCGGTCGCGGACGTCTGGCGCGCCGCCTCCTATGCGCGGTCGGCGCGCTTCGTGACGGATTTGGGCGCGCCGCTTGTCGATCTGCTCGATCCGAGGCCCGGCGAGCGGGTGCTCGACATCGGCTGTGGCGACGGGGCGTTGAGCGCCGCCCTCGTCGCGCGCGGCGCGCAGGTCGTGGGCGTCGACGCGTCGGCCGACATGGTCGCGGCCGCGCGGGGCCGCGGGCTCGACGCGCGCTTGGGACGGGCCGAGACCCTCGACGCGGTCGGGGCCGAAGACCCCTTCGACGCGGTGTTTTCGAACGCGGCGCTGCACTGGGTCCCTGACCAGCAGGCGGCGCTCGACGCCGCGTCCAGAGCGCTGCGCCCTGGCGGACGGCTGGTCGTCGAGATGGGCGGTCATGGCAACGTCGCGGCGATCCGCACGGCGCTGGTCGCCGCGCTCGGAGAGGTCGCGGGGCTCGCCACCGATCTGAGCGAGATCTGGTGCTTTCCAACGGCGCCCGAGCAGCGCGCGCGGCTCGAGCGCGCCGGCCTCGCGCCGCTCGAGGCGACCCTGTTCAGCCGGCCGACGGTCCTGACGATCGATTTGGAGACCTGGATCGACACCCTGGCCGCGCCGGTGTTGGCGCTGGCCCCGGCCGAGGCGCGGGGGGCCGTGCGCGACCGGGCCGCAGCTTTGGCCGGGCCGGCGCTGCGCGACGCCTCGGGCGTCTGGACGGCGGATTACGTCCGCCTGCGCTTCGTGGCGCGGAAAGCGTAAAGGAGCGCGAGGGATCCGGGGCGCTTCTTGCGCGCGCGCCCTTCTGCGGCCATAGCCTCGCGTCAGAAACAGGCTGCGCGTCCATCGCCGCGCCGCATCAGAGAGGCCGCATGTCGCACCCGAAACGCCGCCGACCGGATTTCCGGGCCACGGCCGTCGCGCCGCGCCTGATCGCGGTCGCCGCTGCGCTGGCCGGCGCCTCCGCGACCGCTCAGATCAGCGGGCCGGGCGGGTTCTCGGTCGGGGGCGGGGCCAGCCCGGCGGCGACGGGGCCGCAAGAGGATCCGGCCGCGCTCGCGTCGGTCGCCGGCTCCCGCGTGGTGCTGCGCGGCCTGGACAAGCTGTCGGGCGACGTCGCCACCTTCGAGGCGGCCGTCGGCGACGCGGTCGCCTTTGATCGGATGCGGATCGAGGTGAAAACCTGCTTCGCGCGCACCGCGGCCCGGGCCCCCGAAGCGTCGGCTTTCCTGCAGATCTACGACACCAAGCCCGATCCGGACGCGCTGTCGTTTTCGGGCTGGATGTTCGCGTCGTCGCCCGCGTTATCGGCGATGGACCACCCGCGCTACGACGTCTGGGTGCTGAGCTGCAAGACCGACTGAACCGGCAGCTCGGGGTCCAGCGACAGAAACTCGGCGTCGCGCTCGATCGCGTCGGCCAGCTGCCGCTGATAGGCGCTGCGCGGGATCTCGGTGGCCCCGAAGCGCCGCAGATGTTCCGTGACGAATTGGGTGTCGAGCAGTCGGAAGCGGCCGGCCTTGAGCCGCGCCATGAGATACACCAGCGCGATCTTTGACGCGTCGGGCGCGCGGCTGAACATGCTCTCGCCGAAATAGGCCGCGCCGAGCGCCACCCCGTACAGCCCGCCCGCGAGCCGGCCGTCCATCCAGACCTCGAGGCTGTGGCAATAGCCGTATTCGTGGAGCGCCCCGTAAAGCTCACGGATTTTGCCGTTGATCCACGTCTCTTGGCGGTCGGCGCAGCCGTCGAGCACCGCTTCGAAGGCCCGGTCGACGGTGACTTCGAAGTCGCCGCGCCGCAGCCGTTTGGCCAGGCTCTTCGGCACATGGAAGGCGTCGAACGGCAGGACGCCGCGAAAGGCGGGATCGACCCAATAAACGTCGGGATCCGCGGCGCTGTCGGCCATCGGAAAAACGCCAGCCGCGTATGCGTTCAGCAGCAGGGTGGGGGACAGCTCGATCCGACGACGGCTCATGCCCGAGACGCTAATCCCGTCGCCGCGCAGCGCAAGCGCGGTTTTCGCCCAACCGCGCCCTTTGAACCGGTTGAGCGCGCCGATCGCCCGCGGCGGCCCCGGGCGATCGTCCGGATCCGGCGCTCGGCCCGCGAGACCGGCGACATCAGCCCGCCTGAGCCGCCAACCACCGCTCGAGCCAATGGATGTTGTAGTCGCCGTTCACGAAATCCGGGTCGTGGAGCAGGTCTCGGAACAGCGGCGTCGTGCTCTCGACGCCGTCGACCACCAGCTCGGACAAGGCGCGCCGTAAGCGCATCAAGCATTCGTTGCGGTTGCGTCCCGAGACGATCAGCTTGCCGATCAGGCTGTCGTAATGCGGCGGGATCCGATAGCCGGCGTAGAGCGCGCTGTCCATCCGCACGCCGAGCCCGCCCGGCGCGTGATAGTTCTTCACCAGACCAGGCGACGGCGCGAAGGTCCGCGGATGCTCGGCGTTGATCCGGCATTCGATCGCGTGGCCGTGGGGGCGCAGATCCTCCTGGGCGAAGGACAGGGGTTCGCCGTTCGCGATCCGGATCTGCTCGCGCACCAGATCGACGCCGTAAAGCTCCTCGGTGACCGGATGCTCGACCTGCAGACGGGTGTTCATCTCGATGAAATAGAACTGCCCGTTCTCGTACAGAAACTCGACCGTGCCGACGCCCAGATACCCCATTTCCCGGATCGCCTGCACCACGATCTCGCCGATTTCGGCCCGTTGCGCCGCGTTCAGCTCCGGGGAGGGCGCTTCTTCGAGCACCTTTTGGTGGCGGCGCTGCAGCGAGCAGTCGCGCTCGCCGAGATGCACGACTTCCCCGAAGCGGTCGGCGACCACCTGGATCTCAATATGGCGGGGCAGCGAGAGATATTTTTCGAGATAGACCGCGCCGTCGCCGAACGCCGCCTGCGCCTCGGCCCTGGCCGTCGCGACCGCGTTGGCCAGAGCGTCGCGATCGCTCGCCACCTTCATGCCGCGGCCGCCGCCGCCCGACGCGGCCTTCACCAGCACCGGATAGCCGATGCGGTCGGCGACGCGCAGCGCCTCGGTCATATCGTCGATCGCGCCGTCCGAGCCCGGCACGCAGGGCACGCCGAACTTCCGCATGGCCTCTTTGGCCGCGATCTTATCGCCCATCAGGCGGATATGGTCGGCGGTGGGCCCGATGAAGGTCAGCCCGTGCTCCGCGACGATCTGCGCGAAGTTCGCGTTTTCGGACAGAAATCCGTAGCCCGGGTGAACCGCTTCCGCCCCGGTCAGTTCGCAGGCCGTGATGAGCGCCGGCACGTTGAGATAGCTGTGCGCCGAGGGATGCGGTCCGATGCAGACGCTCTCGTCGGCCAGGCGCACATGCATCGCGTCGGCGTCGGCGGTCGAGTGCACGGCCACGGTGCGCACGCCGAGTTCTTTGCAGGCGCGGTGGATGCGCAGCGCGATTTCGCCCCGGTTGGCGATCAGGATCTTATCGAACATCGCCGGGTCACCGAAGGATCATGAGCGGCGCGCCGTACTCGACGGGCTGCCCGTTCGACACCAAGACCTCGCGCACCACCCCGCCGCGCGGGGCGGGGATGTGGTTCATGGTCTTCATCGCTTCGATGATCAGCAGGGTCTGCCCTTCTTCGACCCGATCGCCGACGCCGACATAGGGCTGCGATTCCGGGTCGGCGGCCAGATAGACCGTGCCCACCATCGGGGCGGTGACGGCGTTCTCGGCGTCGTTCGGGTCGTCGGGCCCGCCGCTTTGATCCGCCACCGCCGGCGCGGCGAGCGGCAGGCCGAGCGGCGCGGCCGAGACCTGCGCCGCGGCGGGCGCAGGGTGGTGGGGTTGGTAGGCGGCGACCGCGGGCGCCGCGGCCCGCGACAGCCGCACTTCGAGCTCGTGATCGCCGATTTCGCGCGACACTTCGATCTCGGCCAGATCGTGTTCGCGCAGCACTTCCGCCAGAGACTGGATGAACGCGATGTCGGCCTCGTTCCGGGCCCGTTGAAGCGCTTCTTCGCTTTGGCGACTGCTGCGCTTGGACGCGGGTTTGGCGTTGCTCTCGCTCATCTGAGGGCTCCTGTGGCCGGTCGGCGGCGCGGGGCCGGGCCGGTGGACTGGGTGAAGGGGGACCGCGCGGCGGGGGG
>CAZBIG010000146.1:0-7309 GCA_964491865.1 uncultured Neomegalonema sp.
CAGCAGGTCGTTGCCGAGCGTGAAGCCGATCGCCGCCGCCGCCCAGCCCGAATAGCTGTTCAGCATCGAGACCACGACCGGCATGTCGGCCCCGCCGATCGCGGCCACCAGATGGGCGCCGAGAACGCCGGCGATCAGCCCCATCAGGATCATGGTCCAGATCCCGGCCCCCGACATATAGGCCCAGAGCAGGACCAAGCAGGCGACCAGCATCCCGATGTTCAATAGATGCCGCCCCGGCAGCACCAACGGCTTGCCGTCGAGCTTGCCCGACAGTTTGCCGTAGGCGACCACCGAACCGGTGAAGGTGATCGCGCCGATCAGCACGCCCAAAAAGATCTCGACTTGCATGATCGAGATCTCAACCGGCGTCTTTTTGGCGAGCACCGCGGAGAAGCCTTCCAGCGCGCCGCGCGCCTGGGCGTCGAGCGCCTGAACGACGCCCAGCTCGATATCGGCGTTGATGCCGATGAACACCGCGGCGAGACCGACGAAACTGTGCAGCGCCGCGACCAGCTCGGGCATCTGCGTCATCTCGACCTTCCCGGCCACATACGCGCCCGCGACGGCCCCGATCAGCACCATCGGGATCAGCGCCACCAGGCTGACGCCAGGGCTGGCGATGGTCGCGATCATGGCCAGGCCCATACCGACCATGCCGTAGATCACGCCTCGTTTCGCGCTTTCCTGGCTCGACAACCCGCCAAGGCTGAGAATGAACAACACGCTCGCGGCGACGTAGGCCGCAGCAATCAATCCAGCGTCCATGATCGCCCCCGATCAGCTTTTTTGGAACATGGCGAGCATCCGTCGCGTGACGAGGAAGCCGCCGAAGATATTGATGGTCGCGATCAGCACGGCGATCGCCGAGAGGAACAGCACCAGACCGCTGCTCGACCCGATTTGCAGGATGGCGCCGACGACGACGATGCCCGAGATCGCGTTCGTGACGGCCATCAGCGGCGTGTGCAGCGCATGGCTGACGTTCCAGATCACCTGGAAGCCTACGAACACCGAAAGCACAAACACGATGAAGTGCTGCATGAAGCTTTCGGGCGCGACCGCCCCGACCAGCAGCACCAGCGCGGTGCCGGCGGCCAACAGCCCGATCTGGGTCTGCGCCCATTTTTTCTGAGCGGCCTCCTCGAGCCGGCGCTTCTCTTCTTCCGAGACCTCGGGCTTGGCGGATTGCTGCGCGGGCTTGGCGATCGCCTGGGTTTTCAGCGGCGGGGCCGGCCAGGTGATCTCGCCGTCTTTGACCACCGTCGACGTGCGAATGACGTCGTCCTCCATGTTGACGACCGGGGCGCCGTTCTTCTCGGGCGTCAGATCGTCAAGCAGATGGCGCAGGTTGGTGGCGTAAAGCTGAGACGATTGCGCCGCCATCCGGCTCGGATAATCGGTGTAGCCGATGATCGTGACGCCGTTTTCGGTAACGATCTTCTCTTCCGGCACGGTCAGGTCGCAGTTGCCGCCTCGCTCGGCCGCCATGTCGACGATGACCGAGCCGGGCTTCATGGCCTTGACCATATCCTCGAGCCACAGCTTCGGGGCCGGACGGTTCGGGATCAGCGCCGTGGTGATGACGATGTCGACCTCGGGCGCCTGTTCGCGGAACAGCGCGAGCTGCTTTTCGCGAAACTCCGGGCTCGAGGGCGCCGCGTAACCGCCCTCGCCGCTGGCGCTCTCTTCGAAATCGAGGAACAGGAACTCGGCCCCCATCGACTCGATCTGCTGCGCGACCTCGGGCCGGACGTCGAAGGCGCGCACGATGGCGCCTAAGGAGCGCGCCGCGCCGATCGCGGCGAGGCCGGCGACGCCCGCGCCCACCACCAGCACCTTGGCCGGCGGCACCTTGCCCGCGGCCGTGATCTGGCCGGTGAAGAACCGCCCGAAATTATTCGCGGCCTCGACCACCGCGCGGTAGCCGCCGATGTTGGCCATCGAGGACAGCGCGTCGAGCTTCTGCGCGCGGCTGATCCGCGGCACCGCGTCCATCGCGATCGCCGTGGCGCCTTTCTCCTTGATCTTTGCGAGCAGATCCTCGTTCGCGGCGGGCCAGATGAAGCTGATCAGCACCTGACCTTCGCGCAGCAGCTCCGCCTCGTGCTTGCCGAGCTCGGGATGATCGATCGGACCGCGCACTTTCATGACGATGTCCGACGCGGCCCACAGCGCTTCGGCCCCGTCGACGACTTCGACCCCTGCGGCGCGATAGGCTTCGTCGGTGAAGCTCGCCGCCGCGCCCGCGCCGGCTTCGATCACCAAGTCGTAACCGAGTTTCTGAATACGCCCCGCGCTTTCGGGCGTCAGCGCGACGCGCTTTTCGCCCGGCGCGATTTCTTTCGGGACGCCGATTTTCTGCGCCATGTGGCCCTCGCTCCTATTTTCCTCGTCATCCGCCCAATTTCGACACATTTGAAGCGGGGCATTCCGCATGCAAGTCCAGATTTGGACAAGTCGCCCGACGCCGCATCGCTTCGGTCTTTTCGCGACCCGCGGGGGACGCTCGATCCAAAGAGTTAACGAAGCGGAAAGGGCTCGCTGGGCGCCTTGGGCTTCGATCTCGCTCTGTGGCGCGCGCGCCGCGACGCTTCCTTTTTGGACCGAAGCGCTTAGCTGTCAAAGGCCGCGCCGCTTAAGACGCGTCGTTGCGCGCTTAATACGACATGCAGGAAGGGTCGACCGATGGCCTCGACGCCCGAATCCGCCGCGATGCCGCCATTTCTGAAGCTCGCGCTCGAGCTTGGACCGCTCGTCGCTTTCTTCGTTCTCTTCAACCAGTTTCAGCATCTCGGCGACGTGGACGCGCTGATTTACGCCACGGTCGGCTTCATCGCAGCGTTGCTGCTGTCGCTCGCCGTCACCTACGCGATGACCCGCGAGGTCTCGAGAATGGCGATGGTCACGACGGTTGTGGTGCTGGTCACGGGCGGCCTGACCGTGTGGCTGCGCGACGACGTTTTCATCAAGATGAAACCCACCCTGATCAACGGGCTGTTCGCGCTGGTGCTCGGCTTCGGGCTGTGGCGTGGCCGCAGCTACCTGAAACTGCTAATCGGCGAGCTGCTGCCGATCACCGATGAAGGCTGGCTGAAGCTGACCCGCAACTGGGCGCTGTTTTTCGCGGCGATGGCCGTGTTGAACGAGATCGTCTGGCGCAGCTTTTCAACCGAGACTTGGGTCGACGTGAAGACGTTCGGCTATTTGCCGATCACGCTCGCCTTCACGCTCAGCCAAGGCGGGCTGATCGCCAAGCATTCCGTCGAGGAAGACGCCGAGGCCTGACGCCCCCCCGGCCTGCTCCCCCCCTGCCTGCCCCCCCCCTCGGTCACTGCGCCCGCGCGATCGCGGGCAACAGGCAATCGCCGATGTCCGAGGGCGTGATCTGGCCGACATGGCGATACACCACGCGGCCGTCCGAGTTGACCACGAAGGTCTCCGGAACGCCCGTGATGCCGAACGCCACCGCCGCCTGACCGTCCGGATCGGCGACCACCGTATCGAACGGATCGCCGAGTTCGGCGAGGAACCGCCGGCCCGCGCCCGCGCGGTCCTTGTAATTGACGCCGACCATGCGCAGCCCCGGGACCTCGGTCAGCGCCATCAGCTGCGGATGCTCGACCCGGCACGGCGCGCACCAGGAGGCCCAGAGGTTCACCACCGTGACGCCCTGATCCTTGAGCGACGCCGGCGAGAACTGGCCCGTCTCGGGCGGCAGCAGCGCCAGCTCGAACTCCGGCAGGGCCCGATCGAGTTGCGCGTCGGGCCGATCGCAGGCGGGCTCGGGCGCGAGCAGCTGCGCCGCGAACAGCCCCGCCAGCGCCGCGAATCCCACCACGGGCGCATAACGCAGCCAGGCGCCGCCACGGCGCGCGGACGCGGCCTCGCCTGCGCTCATCGCCGGCCCGCCTTGGCGGCGGCGACCCGCGCCTCGAGCTCAGCGAGCTCGGCGCGCACCTTCGCGTTGCGCCACAGCATGCCCGCGGCGAGCCCGATGAGGATCGCCGCCATCGCGGCGTAAGACGGCCACACATAGACCCCGTAGCCCTCGAGCGCGATCCATTCACTCATAGTCGCTCTCCTCTCCGACCGGCCGTCCGCGCGGTCGGCCCACGCGTCGCCTCAGCCCTGCGACAGCCGAAGCGCCCGCACGCGGCGCGCGCGGATCTCGGTGCGCACCCCGACAAGCAGGAGCGCGATGAAGATCAGATAGTGCGCCAGGATCATGACCAGCAATGGATAGTAGTAGACCTTGTCGATGTTGATCTCCGGATCGAGGCTCAGGCTCGAGCCTTGGTGCAGGGTGCTCCAGAACAGCACCGCGTAGCGCGACAGCACCGCGAACACCGACCCGAACAGGCATAGGATCGCCGCGAGCTCGGCCGCCTTGGTCGGCTCTTCGATCGCGTTCCAGAGCGCGAGATACCCGCCATAAAAGAACAGCAGGATCAGCACCGAGGTCAGCCGGGCGTCCCATTCCCACCACGAGCCCCAGGTCGGCTGGCCCCAGAGCGCGCCGGTGACGATGGCGATGACGGTGAAGGCGGCCCCGATCGGCGCGGCGGCTTTGGCCACCAGATGGCTGACCGCGTGGCCGCGGATCAGCCCGATCAGGCTCGCGACCACCATCACCGCGTAGATGTTGACCGCCATCATGGCCGCGGGGACGTGGATGAAGAAGATCTTCACCGTCTCCGACTGCTCCCAGTGGGGCGGGGTCGCGAACAGGCTCCAGGCGAGCCCGACGATCAGCGTCGCCACCGCGCCGCCGGCCGCCCAGGGCAGCACCGCGCTCGACAGGCGCATGAAGTTCGCCGGATTGGCGAAGGCCCAGAAATTGACCTTCGACCGGTCGGAACGGGACAGAGTGCTCATCAGCCTCGGTTCTCGGAAAGCGCGGCGCGCCGCGCGTTGCTCGACGCTACGGTAGGCGGCCGGGCCCGACGCGTCCATGCTTTGCGGGCGGCGCGGCGCGAGACCAAAGGGCGCGCTTTCGCCCGCCGGCGCGCCGCGACGCTCGGCGCGGGGGCGTTTCAGCCTTGGTTCACCCGCAGCGCGGCGGCGGCGGCGAAGGGCGCGATCGCGAGGCAGCCGAGGCTTGTCGCGCCGAGCATCAGCATCGCCGCGGTGATCTCGACGCCGACCGCGGCCGAGCGCACCGCCAGCGCGCCGAAGATCAGCGTCGGCACATAGAGGGGCAGCACCAGCACCGACAACAGCAGCCCGCCGCGCCGCACGCCGAGCGTCAGCGCCGCGCCGACCGCGCCGATCAGCGACAGCGCCGGCGTGCCCACCGCGAGCGCGCCCATGAGAATGGGGATCACGTCGATCGGCAGGCTGAGCATGATGGCCGCCGCCGGCGCGAACAAGGTGAGCGGCAGGCCGGACGTCACCCAATGCGCCGCCGCTTTCGCCAGCACCGCCCCCTCGAGCGGGACCGGCGACAGCAGCAGCAGATCCAGCGCGCCGTCTTCGGCGTCGGCCTGGAACAAGCGGTCGAGCGACAGCAGGCAGGCCAAGAGCGCGAACACCCACACCCCGCCCGGCGCGATCTGCGACAGCAGGTCGCCGTCAGGCCCGATGCCGAAGGCTAACAAGGCGACGGCGATCAGAAAGAACGACAGGCCGTTCCAGACCCCGCCGCCCAACCGCAGCGCCAAAGCCACGTCGCGCGCAAACACCGCCCACACCGTCTCGCCCCTCCTTCACGCCCGCCGCGGCCCTCGCCGCGTCCAGATCCTCGCCGCGTCCAGATCCTCGCCCTCGCCGCGCGCCTCAGGCCCAGCTCTCCGGATCGCCCGCATCGTCCAAAAAAGGATCGTCCGCTTTGTCGGCCGCCGGCGAGAAGGCCTGCATCGCGATCTCGCGATCGGGCGCCGCGCCGAAAGCGGTGTGGGTCGCGGCTAAAATCACGCCGCCCGCGCGCCGATGGGCGTCGATCAGCGCGCCAAGCGCCGCGTTCGACGCCGCGTCGAGCGCCACCGTCGGCTCGTCGAGCAGCCAGAGCGGTCGTGCGATCAACGCCAGCCGCGCAAGCCCCGCCCGCCGCTTTTGACCGGCCGAGCAGATCGCCGCCGGCGCGTCGTCGAGGGCTTCCAGTTGGAACCGCTCCAGCGCCCCGTCGATCCGACGCTCAAGATCGGGGCCCGCCGGCTCGCCCGAGATCCGCGCCCAGGCCCGCAGGTTCTCGCGCACCGTGAAAGACGGCTTCACCCCGTCGAGATGGCCCACATAGGCGACCTGCTCTTGGAACCCGTCGCGATCCTCGCGCAGCGACGTCTCGCCGAAACGGGCGTCGCCGCGCTCGATCGGGGTCAGCCCCGCCACGGCGCGCAACAGCGACGACTTGCCCGAGCCGTTCGGCCCGACCAGCGCCGCGAACTCGCCGCCCGCCAGGGTGAAGGCCGCATCCGAGAACACGCGTCTTCCGCCCCGCACGCAGGATAGTTGCTCGACGATCAGCTCCATGATCCGCGGTCGCGCCTTCTCCGGTCCGGTTCGGGCCGAGGCCCCGAGGCGGCGGGTCTAGCCCGTCGCGGGCCGGGGCGGAAGCCTCGCGCGCGGTCGCGGTCCGCCGGGACGCCGCCTCGGCGGTGAAAAGTTGATCGGCCGCGACGCCGCGCCGCCCGGCCGACCGTTGCGCGCGGGCCGCGCAAGGATCTAGATCGCGGGGGGATCGGCGCGCGCCGCTTGCGCGCCGCCTCGACCGTCCGGGCGAGGGGTTGTCGCCGCCCGCCCAAGCTCACGGAGATCGCCGCCATGACCATCAAAGTCGGATCCGACAGCGCCCCCTATCGCAAGGAGCTGAGCGTGGGCGGCGACGCGTACGCCTATTATGATTTGGCCGCTGCGGGCGCGGATCTCGGCGTCGACTTCGCCCGCTTGCCGAAATCGCTCAAGGTCGTGCTCGAGAACCTCGTCCGCAGCCTCGACGGCGAGACCGTGACCAAAGAGGATCTCAAGGCCTTCGCCGCGTGGGCCGCCAACGGGGGCGCGGTCGAGCGCGAGATCGCCTATCGCCCGGCGCGCGTTCTGATGCAGGATTTCACCGGCGTGCCCGCGGTGGTCGACCTGGCCGCCATGCGCGACGCCATGACCCGGCTGGGCGGCGACCCGAACAAGATCAACCCGCTGTCGCCGGTGGACCTGGTGATCGACCATTCGGTCATGGTCGACGAATTCGGCAATCCGCGGGCCTTTCAGCTGAACGTGGACCGCGAATACGAGCGGAACGCCGAGCGGTACACCTTTCTGAAATGGGGCCAGGGCGCGTTCGAGAACTTCCGCGTCGTGCCGCCGGGCACCG
>CAZBIG010000147.1:0-7304 GCA_964491865.1 uncultured Neomegalonema sp.
CGCCGGCTCCGCCGCCTGCGCCGCGCGCACCGCGCTGTCGGCGGCCTGTTGCGCCTGCGCCTCGGCCGACGCCCGACCGCAGCGCGGCGGATCGCTCTGGGGGCGGCGACGATCTGGGGCCTCGGCCTGTTTTTCTTCGGCGGCCTGTGGCTCGCCGCCAGCGCGCTCGGCGCCGGCTGGGCTTGGTGGGTCGTCCAGCCGGACAGCCCGCTCAGCGACTGACGCGGCTCAGCCGACGCGCCCTTTGACCTCGGGGCGCGATCTGAGCGACACCGGCGCGATCATCGCTAAGCCGGAGCGCGCCCCTGATGTCCGCCCAATCCTCCGCCCCCGTCCTGGCCGCCGCGCCGCTGCGCGTCGCGCTCGCCGGTCTCGGCACCGTCGGGACCGGCGTCGTGAAAATCCTGCAGCGCCACGGCGCGCTGCTGAACGACCGGGCCGGACGGCCGATCGCGCTGACGGCGGTCTCGGCGCGCAACCGCGGCAAAGACCGCGGCGTGCCGCTCGAGGCTTACGCCTGGGAGGATGACCCGGTCGCCATGGCGCGCCGGCGCGACGTCGATCTGGTGGTCGAGGCGATCGGCGGCGCCGACGGGCCGGCGAAAGCCGT
The DNA here is from genome assembly GCA_964491865.1 of uncultured Neomegalonema sp. Lineage (GTDB taxonomy): Bacteria > Pseudomonadota > Alphaproteobacteria > Rhodobacterales > Rhodobacteraceae > JBCBRF01. The sequence goes on from CAZBIG010000147.1 coordinate 611, forward strand.
GGCCCAGGCGACGCTGGAACGCGGCGCCGCGCTGGTCACGGCGAACAAGGCGATGCTGGCGCATCATGGCGACGCGCTGGCGGCGCTGGCCGAGGAAGCCGGCGCGGCGCTGCGCTTCGAAGCGGGGGTCGCCGGCGGGATCCCGATCGTCAAAGCGTTGACCGAAGGGTTGGCCGCCAACCGGATCGATCGGGTCTACGGCGTGCTGAACGGCACCTGCAACTACGTGCTCACGGAAATGGAGCGCGCCGGGCGCGACTATGCGGACGTCTTGGCCGAGGCTCAGGCGCTCGGCTACGCCGAAGCCGATCCGACCGCGGATGTCGGCGGCTGGGACGCCGCGCAGAAGCTCGCGCTGCTGGCGGCGATCGCCTTCGGCGCCGAGATCGACTTCGAGGGCGTCGCGGTCGAGGGGATCGAACGGATTTCGCTGGCCGACATTCGCTTCGCGCGCACGCTCGGCTACCGCATCAAACTGATCGGGGTCGCCGCGCGCACCGCCCAGGGCGTGGAGCGCCGGGTCTCGCCAGGCTTGCTGCGCGCCGACAGCGCCATCGGCGGGCTCGAGGGGGTGACGAACGCGGTCGTTTGCGAAGGCGATTTTGTCGGCCAGACCGTCTTTGAAGGGCCCGGCGCCGGCGAAGGGCCGACCGCCTCGGCGATCGTGGCGGACATTATCGAGATCGCCCGCGCCGGCGCTCGACCGCCCTTCGGCGTGCGTCAGTCGGCGCGGACGCCCTTGAGGCGGCTGTCCGCGGACGCGCTCGAAAGCGCCTATTACCTGCGCCTGTCGCTCGACGACCAACCGGGGGCGCTGGCCAAAGTGGCCGCGCAACTCGGCCATGAGGGCGTTTCGATCGATCAGATGCGTCAGCTCGGCCGGCGGCCGGACCCCGCGACGGTGCTGATCGTGACCCACGACTGCCCTGACCGGGCGATCCGGGCGGCCGTGTCGCAGATCGCCGCGTTGCCCGTCAGTCGCGAAGAGCCGGTGGCGCTGCGGATCGAACGGGCGTGACGGGCAGTTGACGCGTCGCGGCGCGACCGGTGCAGAAAAGAAACAAAAACACAGCAGGCGCGCGCCATTTCAGCATCGCCTTGCCAAGCCCGCCGAACATCCGTAAGCACCTTCCTCCCGGCGCGGGCCGAAGATCTCGGGTTATCGTTTGCCCATGTCCCGAGATCGCCCCCATGACCGCGTCGGACTCGCTTTGACGGAGACTGCTTCGGGCGCCGCAGGCGGCCCCAAGCGCTCGTGCGCCCGCTTCTCGAGCGGGCCGGAGCGCGTCAGGCGGCTTTGTGCGATTGCGACGCGCGCGGCCGTGCGGGCCGGAGAGTTTGGGTTAGCGCTCATAAAGCTCGGGTTGCGGGTTCGAGTCCCGTCCGGCCCACCACCTCTCGCGATCGAGAGCGCGGGCCGGTAGCTCAACTGGATAGAGCACGAAAAATCCCAGGCTCACGCCCATGTCCCGCACGACCCTGCGCGTCGCCGCGCTGGGCCGGAGGCCGCGGCTTACCGCACTATCCGCTTGTGCGGATCTTGCCCGTCGCCGCGACCGGAACACGCCCAGCGCCTCGACCGCCGAGGCGGACGCGACCGCGATCAGGAACGGGCCCAGAAACGGGCTCATGAACAGGCCCAGAAACGGGTTCATGAACAGGCCTGGCGGATGTCGGTTTTTCGCCCGAATCGAAGGCGATCCGACCCGCCTCGGTCTCGCAGGCCGGCCGGGTCGGGCGCCTGCTCGGCGCATCAACCGGGCGGAGCGCCGGGCCAAAACACAGGGTCGCATGCGAACCCAGAGATCCCAACGCGCCGTCGACCGCTTCCGCGGCGCGCTTGGGCGAGACAAGTGAAGCGGAACCTTGGCGGCGCGCCCGCCGATCGCAGGACCGACCCGTTGCACGGATCACACGGCCCAAAATTGCGACGACACCCCGCTCGCGGTCGACCGCGGAGCCGCGACGCGCGCCTGTAGCCAGGCGAGCCCCCGCTCTCCGCGCCGTCGGCGATGTGGAGAGAAGGAAGGAGGGGCTCACATGTTCAACACCCTCAAGCATATCGAAGCGGCTTCGAAGTCGGGCCCGGCCACGCAGACGCCGCAAAGCCGGCCGATCCCGGGCCGGGCGCTCGCCATGGCGCGCAACCACGCCGGCGGCTACGCCTTCCGTGTCGACCCCTGGGCGCGGCTCGAGCGGTTCCTGATCCTCGGCGCGGACGGCGGCTCTTACTACGCCGCCGAGCGCGAGCTCACGCTCGAGAACCTGCGCGCCGCGGCCGACCGCCTGGACGCCGACGGTCCGCGCGCGGTGGCGATGATCGAGGCGGTGTCGGTCTCGGGCCGGGCCCCGAAGAACGACGCGGCGATCCTGGCGCTGGCGCTGGCGGCGGGCCATGCGGACGCGGACACTCGGGCGGCGGCGCTGCGCGCGCTGCCGCGGGTCGCGCGGACCGGCGCGCACCTGTTCCTGTTCGCCGCCGCCGTCGAGCGGTTCCGCGGCTGGGGCCGGGCGCTGCGCCGGGCGGTGGCCGACTGGTATCTCGCTCAGCCGCTCGACCGGCTGCTGCTGCAGGCCCTGAAGTATCAGGGCCGGGCCGTGGCGCCGCTCGAAACGGGTCGGCCCAAGGCGGCCGCGCGGTGGCGCCACCGCGACTTGCTGCGTCTCGCCCACCCGGCGACCGACGCGCCCGACCGGGCGCGGTTGTTCGCCGAGATGGCGCGGGCCGACGGCCTGCTCGCGGGCCCGCCGACCGGTCTGCCGGCGCTGGCGCAGCTCGACGCGGCGCGGCGCCTGCCGAAGTCGGGCCCCGAAGCCGACGGCCGGTCGCCCTCGATCGCCCAGGCGGCCAAGGCGATCCGCGCGCACAAGCTGCCGCGCGAGGTCGTCCCGACCGCGCTGCTCGACGCGCCCGAAGTCTGGGACGCGCTGCTCGACGACATGCCGATGACCGCGATGACGCGGTCGCTGGCGAAGATGTCGGCGGCGGGTCTCGTGACCAAGGGCTCGGCGGCCGAGGCGACGGTGGTCTCGCGGCTGGCGGACGTCGACCGTCTGCGGGCCGCGCGGATCCACCCGATCGCGCTGTTGCTGGCGGCGCGGGTTTATGGCGCGGGCCGCGGCGTGAAGGGCAAGCTGAGCTGGACCCCGTCGCGCGCGGTGGTCGACGCGCTGGAGCGCGCCTTCTACGCCGCGTTCCGGAACGCGCGTCCGACGGGCAAGCGGCTGATGCTGGCGCTCGACGTGTCGGGCTCGATGGGCTGGGGCATGGTGGGCGGCGCGCCGTTCACCCCGCGCGAGGCCTCGGCGGCGATGGCGCTGGTCGCGCTCGACCGCGAGGACGCCCCGCTGACCGTCGGCTTCGCGACGCGGCTGCGGCCGCTGCCGTTGAAGCGGGGCATGCGCCTCGACAAGGCGGTGTCCGCGATCAGCAAGCTGCCCTTCGGCGGCACCGACTGCGCGCTGCCGATGCGGCGCGCCCTGGAGGACCGGCTCGAGGTCGACGGTTTCGTGGTCTACACCGACAACGAGACCTGGTTCGGCGACGAGCACCCGATGGAGGCGCTCGACCGCTATCGCCAGTGGTCGGGCCGCGCGGCGAAGCTGGTGGTGGTCGGTTTGACCGCCACCGAGTTCTCGATCGCGGATCCGTCGGACCCGGGCGCGCTCGACGTGGTCGGCTTCGACGCCGCCGCGCCGCAGGTGATCGCGGATTTCCTGCGGAGCTGACGGCTGTCGCCCGCGGCGGCTCCCGCTCCCGCCCCCGCCACCGCTCCCGCCGCCGCTCCCGCCGCCGCTCCCGCCCCTTGGGGTCCTTTCAGGCCCCCGGGGGGCGGGGGCTTCGACCCCGATCCGCACAGCCCGTCTTCTCGATCTCGAAGAACCGCTGGATCAGAGCGCACAAGGTCGTCTCGAAGGCGCCCGCCGACAGGTTTTGCGGGGCGCGCATCACCGTCGCGCGGACCGCGCCCGCCATGGCCCCGACCAACGTCGTGCGCTCGAGAGCCGACAGCCGCCGATAGCGCTCGGGCGCAAGCGCGACGAGCCGCGCCTCGAGCGCCTCGGCCACCCGCTCCTGCATCGTGAAAGCCTCGTCGATCAGGCTCTCGAGCTGCGACGACCGAACCAGCGTCAGGAACAGCCGGCGCCGGACGCGGTGCCGTCCGTCAAAGGGCGAGATCAGCGCGCGCGCCACCGCCGCCATCGCCTCGGCGTCGGTCCGCGCCGCCGCGATCGCGTCAAGCGCGATGGCCTCGCGCCGCGAAAGCTCTCGCAAGGCGAGCTGCCGCGCCAGCGCGCGCTTGTCGGCGAAATAGCGATAGAGCGTGCCGATCGAGTATCCCGCCCGCTCGGCGACGTGATTGGTCGTGAACCGATCCTCGGCTTCGCCGTCCAAAACCTGAGCGGCGGCCTCGAGCAGAACGTCCACCGTCTCCTCGGCGCGGCGCTGTCGCGGAGAAAGCCTTGTGCCGTCGCCCATAATCTCCCTCCCGTTCGACGGACGGAAACCGAGTAGCGCCGAGGCCTCGCCCCGAATAGCCACGCCCTGCGCGCAAACTTGGCGCACAGCGGAGACCCACATGAAGCATATGATAGCGGTTCTGGCGATCATCGCCCCGGTCGCGGCGATCGCCGGCGAGCAGGAAGCTCAGGAATGCGCGGCGGCGTTGTCGCCCGAGGCCAAGCAGATCTACGACGCGGTGGCCCCCAAGGTCGAGGCCGACTCGGATCTGCGCAGCCTGATGCGGCGCGAGGTGCGGCCGATGGTCGAGAACGGCGACCTGACCCGGCAACAGGCCCGGTCGAACGCGCCGGCCGCGGGGGCCTGCCTGGTCAAACTGAAGGGTTAAGGCGCAGCGGCGTCGACAGCCGCGGCGCTGAAACGCAAAGGCGCGGCCTCGCGGGGCCGCGCCATGACCGGAGCGCGCCTCAAGCGACGCTTACGAGCTGACCGGGATCGGAAAGTTCATATCGGGGGCCCGCGCGTCGCGAACCGACGCTTCGGCCTGCTGCTTCTGCTCGGCGAGCCGCTTCAGCTCATCGAGCTCGGCGCGGCGGTCGATCGGGCTCGCTTTATTCATCGCCATCTCCTCCTAATTGCGCCCGCCAATTGGCGAGCCGCAGGGTCGGTGCTGCGAAAGATCAATCAATTTGCCGAGACGACGGCCCGTTTTAGGCCCGCAGAGCGCCCTACCAGTCCGTGAACGCTGTTCGTCGTCAGCCAACGTGGATGCGTATGTAGCGCCAAAACGGGAAAAAGGCAAATTCTCGGCGCCGCGACGTTTTTTCAACCCGTCCCAACCCGCTCGCCGAAAGGTTTTGAGAGCGTCCGCCCCCTTCGCTAAGCCCATGCGGCATGATCCGTGAACGGACGCGCCCTAAGCGTCCGACAACAAGGGAGGTCAGCCGATGGACCGCGCCGACATCGTCGACACCGAATTCGAATTCAAAGACCGCATGCTGTCGCTCGGTCTGGCGCGGGTCTCGGAAGCCGCCGCCATCGCCGCCTTTCAGCAAATCGGCCGCGGCGACCAAAGAACCGCGGACCAGGTCGCCGTCGACGCCATGCGCACCCAGCTCAACATGCTCGACATCAAAGGCGTGGTGGTGATCGGCGAGGGCGAGCGCGACGAGGCGCCGATGTTGTATATCGGCGAGGAAGTCGGCGCCGGCTGGAGCGACGCGAAAGCGCCCGAGGTCGACATCGCGCTCGATCCGCTCGAGGGCACGACCCTCACGGCCAAAGGCATGCCGAACGCGCTGGCCGTGATCGCCATGGGACCCCGGGGCTCGATGCTGCACGCGCCGGACGTCTATATGGACAAGCTCGCGATCGGCCCCGGCGTGCCCCGCGGCGTGGTCGACCTCGACCAGGACCCTGCGGACAATGTGCGCGAATTCGCGCGCGCGAAAGGGCTGAAGCCCCATCAGATCACCGTCTGCATCCTCGAACGCCCGCGGCACGAGACCCTGATCGAGAAAGTCCGCAGCACGGACGCGTCGATTCGCCTGATCTCCGACGGCGACGTGGCGGGCGTGATCCACTGCGCCGAGGCCGAGCACACCGGCATCGACATGTATATGGGATCGGGCGGCGCGCCCGAGGGCGTGCTTGCGGCGGCGGCGCTGCGATCGATGGGCGGCCAGCTGCAAGGGCGGCTGTTGTTCCGCAACGACGACGAGCGGGGCCGCGCCGAAAAAGCGGGGATCGTCGATCTCGACCGCAAATACGAGATCGAAGAGATGGTGAGAGCGGATGTGATTTTCGCCGCCACCGGGGTCACGGACGGCTCGATCGTCCGCGGGGCTCGGCGGGTCGGCGACCGGCTCGAGACCGAAACGATCCTGATGCGCTCGGCGACCGGGTCGGTCCGCCGCATCCACTACAGCCGCAAGATCTGATCGCGGCGTCGACAGCGCGGGAGCGACCGAGATGGTGCGGCGCATCGGTTTCGGCGACGGCCGGACGTCGGCCTCGCCGCCGCGCGCCCGTTCGGCGGGCGTCGGCCGACAGGTCGCGAGCAGGGGGCCGGCCGCGCCGCCCGACGCGCGCCCCCGAACCGCGTCCGAGCCGGACCCCCGGGAACAAGCCATAGCCCGCCCGGCGCCCGCCTTCTCGCGGCGGCGACGGCCGCTCGGCGGGCCGCGCGGTCGGCCGCGTTTGGCGCTGGGCGCGGCGATCGCCGCGGCGGCG
>CAZBIG010000148.1:0-7290 GCA_964491865.1 uncultured Neomegalonema sp.
CGCGCCGATGTGGTTCTCTACCTGATGGCGCGCGAATAGCGGCGTTGTCTCCCGATAGGGCTGCACATGCTTGGCGTGGGACGGCATGAGCATCTTCATGTAGTCCTTGGCCTCTCGATAGGCCTCCTCGCCCTCCACCAGAACCGCCTCGATATCCTTGTTATAGAGATCGCGGATCGCTCGCTTAACGAGGCTGCCTTCCTCATAGATCAAAGTCGGCGCGACGGATTTAAGGGTCAGTTCGCGGATCGCCGACCATTGGCGCAGCAGATATTCGAAATCGCGCTTGATCTCCGCCTTGGTGCGGTTGGCCCCGGCGGTGCGCACGATCAGCCCCATCCCCTCGGGCACCTCCAGCTCGCCCGCCACGGCCTTCAGGCGCTTGCGGTCCGCCGCGTTGGTGATTTTCCGAGAGATGCCGCCGCCGCGCGCTGTGTTCGGCATCAGGACACAGTAGCGGCCGGCGAGCGAGATATAGGTGGTGAGCGCCGCGCCTTTGGTGCCGCGTTCCTCTTTGACCACTTGGACCAGCAGGATCTGGCGCTTTTTGATCACCTCTTGGATCTTGTAGTCGCGGATTTTCAGAACCCGCGGCCGGATTTCGTCGCGGACGTCCTCGGCGCCGACCTCTTCGATCTCGTTCGCGTCCGAGCTTGACCGGTCGCGCGCCTCGTCGGCTTCGTCGCCGTCCTCGGTCGCGTCGTCCGTCGCGTCGTCCGTCGCGTCTTCGGGGGCCTCGCCGTCTTCGTCGTCTCGCACCCCGTCGCGGGCGATCGGCGCGTCGCGCAGCACCGAGCGCAGCTCGGCGCCGGCGCTTTCGGCGAGCGCCGGCTCGCGCGTCCCGGCCGCCGCGTCCGAGCCGTCTTCGGATCTGCCTTCGGCGCCGCCTTCGGTCCCTTGCGAGGCGTGTTCGGCGGCGAAGGCGGCGTCCGGCGCGTCGGCCGTCACCGACCGCGCGCCGGGCGCGCCGTCGGCGGACAGCGCGATGGTCTCGATCACGGTCGCGGACCCCAGCGCTTCGGCTTCGTCCGGATCCGCCGCGCGCCGCACCGAGATCTCGGTCACGTCCGAGAGATCGGGAACGGTCGCCGAGCCGTCCGTCGGCGTCTCGAGCGCCGCTTTCAGAGCGTCGGGCGCGTCTTCCCATGCGGGCAAGGCCGGGCCGTTGCGCGCGGTCAACATCCCGGGCTCCTCCGGCGGCCCCGGCGGCAGCGCGCCGCCGGCCTCGAGCGGCGCCAGTCCCATGCGGCGGCCGCGGCCGCCGCGGCCGCGCGTGTCGGTCTTCTCGGCGGCCCGCGTCTCGGGCGCGGCGGCGTCGCGCCGACGAGACCGCCGGCCGCGTTTCTTGGCGCGCTTGCGGGCGGGCTCCTCCTCGGCGTCCTCGGCGTCCGCGTCGGCTTGCGCCGCTTTTTGGGCCGCGAGCAAGGCTTCTCGGTCCGCCACCGGGATCTGATAATAATCCGGGTGGATCTCGGCGAAGGCCAAAAAGCCATGCCGGTTCCCGCCATAGTCGACGAACGCGGCCTGCAACGAGGGTTCGACCCGCGTTACTTTCGCCAGATAGATATTCCCTGAGATCTGAAGCTTGCTGACCGACTCGTAGTCAAACTCTTCAATTCTCTGGCCTTCCACCACCACGACCCGGGTCTCTTCCGGGTGGGTGGCGTCGATAAGCATTTTCTTCGCCATGAGGCAGCCTGTCGGGCAGGGCGGCGAAGCGCGCGCTGTCGCGCGCCAGCGTCTGAGCGCGGCTCGGCCGCCTGCCCGCCTTCCATATTAAGAGACCGCCGCACGCCGACGCCTCGGCCGCGCGGCGCGCGCGAGCCTGGGGGCGGAGGGGCGTGGCGGGGGTCATGTCGAACGTCAGGATCCTGGGAGCCGCAAGCCCGGCGCGCGCAGGGCGCGTGTGGCTGGCGGCGGTGTCTTTCGCGCGCCGCCCGGTCGCCCGAACGCGGCTCGCCCTGTGGTGCGGCGCGGCTGTGAAGCCGCCGGCGCTGGTCGCGATCGCTCGCGGCTCCGCGCCGTTTGTCGACGATCGGGCGATCGGTGTATCCCGATCACGACGTCTCGCCGAAATCTCTCGATGGTTTCGAAAATGCGCTTGCCAACGGCAACTTTCGAAACAGCGCGAGCGTGCCCCAAAACCTGCGGGGCCGCCACCTTATTTTTCAAGAGGACGGAAATTTTTGGTAAAGGCAGGCCTCGGTTAACCTGCAGACGCGATCGTCGGTTTTGAAGGACGCCGCGGTTCCAGCGCCGCGACCGGGCGCGCGACGACGGAGTCCGCGGCCGCCGACGTGAGATCACCGGCGTCCTGTCGCATTTGGGTCTCAGTTACGCAAGATGACGGGGTCAATGGCGCAGATCTGGGCATATTTGCGGCGGCGTCGCGCCGCGGTTTCGCGCATCGCGGTCGGGCTCGCGCTCGGGGCGGCGGCGGCGGCGGCGTCCGCGTCGGCGTCGGCGCAAGAGACCGAACTGGTCGCGCTGCAGCAGGCGACCGCGCCGGCGTTCGCGTCGCAGCCCGCGATCGCGGAGACGGCGCCCGGGCGCATCCGCTTCGAGATGGCGTTGTCCGAGCCGCTCGAGCATCAGGTCTTCACCCTCGAGAATCCCGACCGCTTGGTGGTGGATTTTCCGGATCTCGATTGGCTCGTCGACGACGCCGACCGGGCCCGCATCGCCGCGGAGGGCCGAGGGTTCGGCGTCCGCGATCTCAGGGTCGGGATATTCTCGGTCGAGCGCGCGCGCCTGGTGTTCGACCTGACCGGCCCGGCGACGGTGCTGCGCCACGCGTCGGCCCCCGGCGACGTGGCGGGGTCGGCCGCTTTCGTCATCGAATTCGCCATCGGGGCCGCGGTCGGGCTCGACGCGCCGGCGCCGTTGCCGGCCTCGATCCGGCGCGTGGCCGAGGCCGCGCTGCCGACGGCCGGGCGACCGGGGCTGACCGCCCGCGAGACCGCGCCGACGAGCGCGCCGAGCCCGACGCCGCGGCCGCGCCCGATGGTGATCGCGCTCGACCCCGGCCATGGCGGGCGGGACCCCGGCGCGTCCTATGGCGGCATCGAGGAGAAATGGCTGACCCTCGCCTTCGCCCAGGAGCTGAAGCGCGAGCTCGAGCAGCCCGGGCGCTACGAGATCTTCCTGACGCGCCGCACCGACGAGTTCGTCGAGCTGCCTGAGCGGGTGCGCCGCGCGCGGGCCGAGGGCGCGGCCCTGTTCGTCTCGATCCACGCCGACGCGCTGCCGACGGACGACAGCGTGTCCGGAGCGTCCGTCTACACGCTGTCCGACCGCGCCTCGGACCGTCTGGCCGCCGCGCTCGCCCGCCGAGAGAACGCGGCCGACGCGTTGGCCGGGGTCGAGCTTCGCAGCCACAATGACGACATCCGCGCGATTCTGGTCGACCTCGCCAAGAAGCGCACGCTTGTCGAGTCGCACCGTTTCGCCGAGATCCTGATCGGCGAGCTGCGGTCCCGGGTGCCGGTGCTCGAGCGGCGGCCGCACCGCCAGGCGGGGTTCCGCGTGCTGAAGACCTTCGACACGCCGTCCGCGCTGGTCGAGCTCGGCTTTCTCACCAATCTGCGCGACCGACGTCGGCTTACGAACCCGGCCTGGCGCGAAGAGGCGGCGGTCGGGGTGGCCGAAGCGATCCGGCGCTGGGCCCGGGGCGAGCAGCCGGACTTGCGCGCGGCCGAGGCCGGCCGCTAAGAAGCGCGCGCCGGGCGCGCGGCGGTCGCGCCTTGAAACGGGCGGCTTTTCGCGTCACTGCGCTGCCGTAGAGAGTGAGAGAGCGGGCGGCCCCGTCGGTCTCCGGACAGCGTCAAGCGCGCCCGCCCGAACGCCGGGGCCGAGCGGGGACGGAGACAGCGGCGCTCGATCGCGCCGCAGGAGGCGAAACGACATGCGCTTCATCGGCGGGCTGTTCGCCCTGGCCACCTATGGGTTCTTCGCCGGCGTCTTGGCGATCGCGGGGTTGTTCTGGTGGCATTCCTCCGGGCTGCCGAGCACGCGCGCGCTGGCGAAGTACGAGCCGCCGGTGATCAGTCGCGTGCATTCGGGCGACGGCATGCTGTTGGCCGAATTCGCCCGAGAGCGTCGTCTGTTCACGCCCATCGACGAAGTGCCCGATCTGGTGAAGCACGCCTTCATCAGCGCCGAAGACAAGAATTTTTACACCCACAAGGGGATCGACGGGGTCGGCTTGATCAAAGCGATGGTCGACAACGTCATTCGCTATCGCGAAGGGCGGCGTCTGCGCGGGGCCTCGACGATCACGCAGCAGGTCGTGAAAACCTTCCTCCTGTCGGGCGAGCGCGCGGTGTCGCGGAAGATCCGCGAAGCCATTCTGGCGCAGCGGCTCGAACAGGCTTTCTCGAAGGATCAGATCCTCGAGCTGTACCTGAACCAGATCTTCCTGGGCGCCCGGGCCTACGGAGTGACCGCGGCGGCCGAGATGTATTTCGGCAAGCAGCTGGCCGAGCTGACGGCGGAGGAGGCCGCCTATCTGGCCGCGCTGCCGAAAGCGCCGAGCGACTATCACCCGGTGCGCGAGAAAGAACGCGCCACCCAGCGCCGCGACTATGTGCTGCGCGAGATGCGCGAGAACGGCTATCTGACGCAGACGGACTATGACGCGGCGGTCGCCACGCCGCTGCAGACCCGGCTCGATCAGCCCGACGCCGACGACGAGGGCGCGCCGGGTCTGGATTATTTCTCGGAAGAAATCCGTCGGCAGCTGATCGATCGGCTCGGCGAGGAGAAGGTGTATGGCGGCGGGCTGTCGATCCGCGCCACGGTCGATCCCGAGCTGCAGACCCTCGCGCGCCGGACGCTGCAGCAGCGGCTTTGGGAATACAGCCAAGAGAACCGCGGCTATATCGGCCCGATCGCGACGCTTGATCTGTCGGACGGCGGGACCGATTGGCGCGAAAAGCTGGCGCGGACCGGTGCCCCGCGGGATGTCGCGCCGTGGCGGCTGGCCGTCGTCCGCGAGGTCGGTCAGCGCAGCGCCGTGATCGGCATCGAAGGCGTCGACGGCGACACGCATTACGTGCCCTTCTCCGACGTGCGCGACTGGGCCCGAAGCCGCGAGGGCTATAACCGCGACGGCGTCCTGTCGCTCGGGGCGGCCCCGAAAACGCCCGGCGACGTCTGGTCGGTCGGCGACGTGATTTATGTCGAGGACGTCGCCGAGGACGGGGAAAAAGCCTCTTGGTCGATGCGCCAGATCCCCGAGGCCAACGGCGCTCTGGTGGCCATCGATCCGCACACGGGCCGAGTTTTGGCGATGCAGGGCGGCTTCTCGCACCAGTCGAGCGTGTTCAACCGCGCCACCCAGGCCTCGCGGCAGCCGGGCTCCGCCTTCAAGCCCTTCGTCTATGCGGCGGCGCTCGAGAACGGCTATCAGCCGAATTCGATCGTGCTCGACGCGCCGGTCAGCCTGCCCCAGCTCGAAGGCGAGGTCTGGAAGCCGAAGAACTATTCGGGCAAGTTTTACGGCCCGTCGCCGCTGCGCTTCGGCATCGAGCGCTCGCAGAACCTGATGACGGTGCGCGTGGCGATGGATGTCGGGCTCGACAACGTCGCGGGCTACGCGCAGCGCTTCGGCGTCTACGAGGACATGCCCCCGCTGGTCTCGTACGCCTTGGGCGCGGGCGAGACGACGCTGATGAAGCTGACGGCGTCGTACGCGATGTTCGTGAACGGCGGCAAGCTGATCGAGCCGACCCTGATCGACCGGATCCAAGACCGCCACGGCGCCACCGTGTTCCGCCATGACGACCGGATCTGCACCGAGTGCCGGGCGGAAGCCTGGACCGGTCAGCCCGAGCCCTTCGTGCCCGACGAGGGCGTTCAAGTGCTCGACCCGGTGACCGCCTATCAGCTCGTATCGATGCTCGAGGGCGTCGCCGTGCGCGGCACGGCCAGCCGGCTTGGCAGCAATCTCGACTTCCCCGTCGCGGGCAAGACCGGCACCACCAACGAAGCGCGCGATGCGTGGTTTGTCGGGTTCACGCCGGATCTCGCGGTCGGCTGTTTCGTGGGCTTCGACAATCCCCGCACGCTCGGCCGGCGCATGTCGGGCGGGCGGCTTTGCGCGCCGGTGTTCGAGCGCTTCATGGCGGGCGCGATGAAGGACCGCCCCAAGCTCGATTTCCGCAAGCCGGCGGGCGTGACGCTGGCCAAGGTGAACCGCCAGAACGGCTGTCGGGTGTCGAACGCCGTGTCGGGCAAGCAGTTCATATGGGAGGCGTTTCGCGCGAACGCCGTGCCGCCGATCGGATACTGCCCGGGCGGCTCGGCCTTCACGCGCGCGGACGACCTTGACGAGGCCACCGAGGACGCGGTCGGGGAAACCGCGGGCGGGCCGCCCCCGCCGCCGAGCCGCGCCGCCCCGGGGCTCGGCACGATCTATTGACCCGCTTGGTCCGCGCGCCGGCGGCCAGAGAGCCGGCGAGACGGCCTGCAACGCGGGCAGCGGGCGAGTGGGCGAGGAGAGACGGGGCAAGCGAGGGCGCAAGAGAGCGGGCGGGTGCGGAGCCGGGAGGACGGCGGCCGCCGCCGCCCTCGATCGTCCGCGCCTTTGACCGGCGGGCCGGGCTCATATATCTCCGTTCGACCGCGCCCCCTTAGGCTCGGCCCCCCTAACCCCCCAACGCCGGAGCGGAGCCCATGCGCGCCGAAACTCAAGCCGTCGCCGCCGAGATCGAGAAGTCGCTCGAGCTGTTGCGCGCGCGGATTGGCTGGGGCGACGCCGAACTGCGTCTCGAGGAGCTGAACGCCCGATCCGAAGATCCGACGCTGTGGAACGACCCCTCCCACGCGCAGAAAGTGATGCGCGAGCGGCAGCGGCTGGCGGACGCCATCGACGGCTACAAGGCGCTCGAGACGGGCTTTCGCGACGCCGTGGAGCTCATTGAACTCGGCGAGGCCGAGGCGGACGACGAGGTGGTCGCCGAGAGCGAGCGCACGCTCAAAGAGCTTCGCGCCCGGGCCGAGCAGGCCGAGATCGAGGCGCTGCTGTCGGGCGACATGGACGGCAACGACGCCTATCTCGAGATCCATTCGGGCGCGGGCGGAACCGAGAGCTGCGACTGGGCGTCGATGCTGTCGCGCATGTATGTCCGCTGGGCCGAAAAGCGCGGCTACAAGGTAGAGATGATGTCGGAGAGCCCGGGCGAAGAAGCGGGGATCAAATCGGTCACCTATCAGATCAAAGGCGACAACGCGTTCGGCTGGCTCAAAACCGAGAGCGGCGTGCACCGTCTGGTGCGCATCTCGACCTAT
>CAZBIG010000149.1:0-7271 GCA_964491865.1 uncultured Neomegalonema sp.
GATCGCGGCGCCCGGCGCGTCCGGTCCGCCCGCGGCGGGCTGCTAGCGCGCCGGCAGCCGCGACGCCCGCGCGGGCGCGTCCGCCGGCGTCAACCCGCTGACTTCGAGAAACAGTTTGCGCCGCACCGCGTCGGCGAAGGTGGCGCGGCTGTCGGCGGTGATGACGAACGCGTCGTCCCCGGCGATGATGTCGCGTCGATAGGCTTCCTCGAGATCATAAGCGACCGGGCGTCCCCCGCAGCCCTCGAGACGGCACAGCATCGCCAGCCCGTTGATCGTGATCCCGGCGGCGACCGCCCGCGCGCGGGCGCGGTTGATCGGCACGTCTTCCCAGCTGTTGGCGCTGTCTCCGGCGAAATCGATGATCTTGCGCGGCGCCTCGTAAGCGTTTTCTTCGATCAAACGCACCCCGGCCAAAATCGCCGAACCGATCGCGTTCGGGCCGGCGGCGCGCCGCGGGGTGTCGAGCAGGGTGTCGGCGAAGGCGGCCGCCGACCCGGGGCCGTCGATCACCGTCCAGCCGGCGACCACTTCTTGGCTGTCGCTGCCGCCCCACTCGACATAGATCAGCGCGATGCGCCCTTCGGGCCCCGCGGTCATGGCTCGGATCAGCAGCGGGTCGCGCAGCGCGTCGGCGTAGCCTTGGCGCTGGAAGCGGATCTCGGCGTCGTCGATCGAGCCGGTCGCGTCGGCCAACAGCACGAGTTCGAGATCGACGGCCGTCGCCGCTTCGGTCGGCGGGGCCGGCTCGACGGCTTGGGCGCGCGCCGGGGGCGTGCCCAGCGCGGCGGACGCCGCGACGGCGATGAGCGTGGCGAAAGCGAATGAGCGCATTCTGATCTCCTCGCGCCGCCACCCGCCCAGACGATCGCAGGCGCCGCCCCGCCGAGGCAAGAGCCGTCGCCCCTTTTGTCGGGCGCGCCGTCTCGACGCTAGTCGGCGACCTTGTCCCAGCCGATCATCTTGCGCACCAGCCAGAAATAGCTGCGGGGGCGCAGCAGCCCGAGCGTTTTCAGGATCGTCACGAACACGCCGGGAAAGGCGATTTCGAACCCGGGCCGCTTCAGGCCCGACACGATCGCGTCGGCGGCCTCGTCGGTCTTCATCAGGAACGGCATCTTGAAATCGTTCACGGCGGTCGCGTCGGTTTCGACGAAGCCCGGGTTGATCACCGAGATGCGCAGCCCCTTCGGAGCCATGTCGAACGCCAGCGCTTCGGCCATGGCGATCAGGCCGGCCTTGGTGGCGCTGTAGGGCGCGGCGCGGGGCAGCCCGCGATAGCCGGCGACCGAGGCGACCAGCGCCAGACAGCCGCGCCCCTGATGGAACAGCGCCTTCAGCACCGGATCGACGCCGTTCGACACGCCGATCAGGTTCACCTCAAAGGTTTTCGCCGCCAGCTGCGCGTCGTATTCTTGCGCGCGCATCGGGTCGTAGACGCCTGCGTTCAGCACCGCCAGCGCCAGCGGCCGCTCCGCGGTGATGCGCGCCACGATCGCCGCCATGGCCTCGGCGTCGGTGACGTCCCCGGGCGCGGCGACGATGTTCGGCGTCTCGGCCGCCATCGCCTCGAGTTTTTCGGCCGAGCGGGCGGTGGCGTAGACGGTCCACCCGTCAGCCGCCAAGCGCTCGGTCACGGCTTTGCCGATGCCCGAACTCGCGCCGGTGACCCAGGCGGCGCCGTGGGCCGGGTCGGGGATGTAATCAAAACCGCTCATGCTCTCTCCAAAACCTAGACACAGAGCATACGCGGCGGACGGCCTAGCGGTTTCGCGCCCTGCCTGATTGAGGCGGGAGGGCGCGGCCCCGCCGTCGCCGAACGGGGCGCGCCGGCGTGTCGCGGCCTCAGGCCGAGACCAGGTCGCGGAAATTCGGACCGGCGCTGGTCTCTTCGTACACGATGTCCTGGCCGCCTGCGTCGAACACGCAGCTGCGCCATTCGCGCGCGGCGTCGTAGATCAGCGTGGTCGGGCGGCCTAACCCCTCGACCAACACCCGCTCGCCGCCATTTTCGGGACGACGGTCGAGGCTGACGGACAGCGGCTTGCCGGACTGGGTGCTGATCCACGTCGCGTTCGCGATCATCGCGTCATACGCCCAATAGCTGGTGGGGGCGACATCGGGCGGCGCGAGCCCGTCGAAGCCCGAGCCCGTCACGCGCAAGCGCTCGCCCTCGAGCGTCGCTTTGACGAAGTCTTCGGTCCCGTCGTCGTTGGTGGTCGCGTCGAGCGCGATCAGGCGCCCGGCGCGCCAAGTCTCCGCGTTCCGGTGGGTGTAGCGATAGGCCGTCAGGCCCATGAACTTGATCGCGATATCGATCGCGATCCGCATCTCGGTCAGATCGCCGTTGGTCGCCACGTCGAGAGTGTGCGTGCCCACCGTCGAGCCGCCGCGGACGAGTTTGAACGCGCGCTTTCCCGTGGTCGCCCAGGCCGAGGCGGGGCCGAAGCCCCACAACCCGGCGACGGCGCCGCCCCCGGCCAGAACCGCGCGTCGCGAGACCGCCGCCCGGTCAGTCCGCGAACAGGTTGAGCGCGCGGCCGAAGCGTCCGGTGAAACGCAACGCGCCGTCCACAACAACGAGGCAGTAGCAGGTCTCATCGCCAATGATCTCCGGGATGTGGTCGTCTTCCGGCCCGGCCAGCGCCACGTCGCCGGCGCCGAAGTCCTGGCCGCCGTCTCGCAGCACGCCTTGCAGCACCAAGGTCGCCTCGAGCCCGGCGTGGGTGTGTTTGGGGATCCGCGCGCCGGGACGCGCGCGCAACAGCCCGACTTTCTCGCCGGAGAACCCCTCGATCGCGCATTCGGAGACGCCGCCCAGGCGCTTCCGCCACGCGATCCCGTCATAGGAGCCGCCTGCGGCGCGCAGGATCGGGGCCGGCAAGGGGCCGGCGTTGACCGCGTCGCGGCGACTGGACTCGGTTTTTTCGGAACCGGTCCGCGTCCCCGCGCTTTCTTCCTGGTCGACCCGAGCCATCAGCGCGTCGAAATCGAGCGGGGACACGCTGTCGCACGGCTCCTCGACGAGAAGCGCGCCGCCGATGCGCTCGAGCCGCTCGATTTCGGCGCGGCTGTCGGGGCGCAGCGTCAGATGCGCAGCGCAGAGCAACGACAGCCCCGGCGACGTCGTGCCGGCGGCGTAAGCGCTCAGCAGATCGTCGAGGGACGCAGGGCTTGCGGCGGTTTGTCGGGTTTGAGGCGTGGTCATGTCACCGGTCGTTCGCTGTCGTAAGGCAATTACGGCGGGCGCGCAGCGTTGGATCAAAGAAATGGGTTTCGAAGCCGAACCTTCCAATCGCAGCATGGCGTGGAGACATGGCGTCGAGACGTGGCCGCCGATCCCCTGCGGCTCAGGTGTTGCGAAGATGCGAAGGCCCTTCAAGTCGGCGACAGGCCGCGTCATGGAGCGTGGCGACTGTTCGGCGGACGCGATCGAGCCGGGATAAGCGCGGAAAGAGGGCGATAATGGCTGAAGGGGCGCAGCTTTGGTTCTTTTACGGCACGCTGCAGGACGCTGACCTGCGCGCCGCGGTGTTGGGCGCCGAGGTCGCAGGTCGGATCGTCGCACGGCCGGCCCGCCTGCGCGGTTGGCGCGCGCTGACGGCGCCCGGGGAGGCGTTCCCGGCGGCGCTGCGGGATCCGGACGCGGTCCTCGAAGGGGTGCTCGCGAGCGGGATCGACGGCGCGGCGGCCGCCGCGATCGCCGCCTATGAGGGGCCCGAATACGCGCCCGTCGAGGCGACGGCGGCCCTCGAGGGCGAGGACGAGGCGGCGGCGCTTTCCGCGCCCTGCCGGCTGTTCGCGCCGACCTCCGGCTTGGCGCGACGGCTGGCGGCGGCCGCCCCGACGGCGTGGGATGTCGAGACATGGCGCCGCACGCACAAGGCGCGGGCGCTTTTGGAGGCCGACGCGCTGCGCCGCTACGCCGCGACGCCCCCGCAATCGCTGTCCGATCGGCTTTGGCCTGAAATCCGCGCCGAGGCCTTGGTCGAGACCGACGCGTCCGAGCAGGCCCGGCTGGGCGCGCCGTTCGGGCGAGACGACGTCGAAGAAACCGCCCGGATCGAGGTCTATCGCGGGTTCTACGGCGTCCAAGAGCTGTCGCTGCGCCACCGCCAGTTTCCGCGGCCTCCCGCAAGCGCGGGCGAAAACGCGGCGGCGGCGTGGGGCCGGCCGATCCGGCGCGGGGTGTTCCGGGCCGGCGACGGGGCGGTCGCGTTGCCGTACGATCCGAAGCTGGATTGCGTCCTGTTGATCGAACAATGGCGCATGGGTCCCTGGGCCGCGGGCGATCCGCGGCCTTGGTCGGTCGAGGCCATCGCCGGGCGGATCGACCCCGGCGTCAGCCCCGAAGAGACCGTGCGGCGCGAGGCGCTCGAGGAAGCGGGCCTCCGTTTGGGCCGCTTGGCGCCGATCGGCGTTTTCTATTCTAGCCCCGGCGCGAGCGATGAGAGGCTGCATTACTTTTGCGCCGAGGCCGATCTTTCCGAGGCGGGCGGAGTTTTTGGCGAGGCGGTCGAAGACGAGAACATCCGCGCCTTTGTCGTCGACTATGAAACGGCGATGACCGCCCTGGCGCTCGGTCACCTGACCGCGGGGCCGGCGGCGTTGGCGCTGCTGTGGCTGTCTCGGCGTCGCGAAGAGCTTGCGCTGCGATGGCGCTGAGCCGGCGCGCTCGGGTTGGCGACCTGTCGCAGCGCCGATAGAGAGGGCGGACCGCCGTCACCGCCAATCGCCGGAGAGCGCCCTATGATGGTCTATAAGAACGTGCCCGAGGCTGTCGGCCACACCCCGTTGATCCGATTGCGCGCCGCCTCCGACGCCACCGGCTGCGAGATCTACGGCAAGGCCGAGTTTCTGAACCCCGGGCAGTCAGTGAAGGATCGCGCCGCGCTCTGGATCATTCGCGACGCCGAGCGCCGCGGCGCGCTGCGCCCGGGCGGGGTGATCGTCGAAGGGACCGCGGGCAACACCGGCATCGGTCTGGCGCTGATGGGACGCGCGCTCGGCTATGACAGCGTCATCGTCATCCCCGAGACGCAGAGCCAGGAGAAGAAGGACATGATCCGCTTGGCCGGCGCGGATCTTGTCGAAGTGCCGGCTGTCCCTTATAAAAACCCCAACAACTATGTGAAGTATTCGGCGCGCCTGGCCGAAAAGCTCAACGAGACGCTGCCCAACGGCGCGGTCTGGGCCAATCAGTTCGACAACATCGCCAATCGCCAGGCCCATATCGACAGCACCGCGCCCGAAATCTGGGAGCAGACGGGCGGGCTGGTCGACGGGTTCATCTGCGCGGTGGGGTCGGGCGGCACCCTGGCCGGGACGGCGGCGGGCCTTCGCGCCAAAGCCGCCGAGGCGGGCCGGACGGTCGCCATCGGCCTCGCCGACCCCGACGGCGCCGCGCTCTATCACTATTTCGCCCACGGCGCGCTGAAAGCCGAGGGCTCGTCGATCTCCGAAGGGATCGGCCAAGGGCGGATCACGGCGAATCTCGAGGGACTAGAGGTCGACCACGCCTATAACGTGTCGGACGCCGAGGCGCTGCCGATCATGTTCGACTTGCTGCGCGACGAAGGGCTGATGCTCGGGCTGTCCTCGGGCATCAACGTGGCCGGCGCGATCCGGCTCGGGCGCGACCTCGGGCCCGGGCGCACCATCGTCACCATCCTCTGCGATTACGGCAATCGATATGCGGCTAAGCTCTATAATCCGGCGTTTCTCAAGGAGAAGGGCTTGCCCTGTCCGGACTGGCTCGGCCGCGCCCGAACCGATCTGCCGTCGGCCTTCGATCCCGTCGACGCGTAAGCGCCGGCCGGCGGCCCCTTCGACGCGTCCGCCGCGCTGGGCGCGCGCCTGGGGCGCGGCGGCGGCGCTGGCGCTTGCGCTGCTATGCGCGGCGGGCGCGGCGACGGCGCAACCGAACCCGTTCGAAAAATCGCCCGACGAGCTGCTCGAGGTGTGGGACCGCGCCGCCTCGGCGGTTGAAACCGACCTGCAGTCCGACGCGCTGACCACCGACGCGGCGCGCGTGCTCCGTCAGTCGATGGACGATCAGCGCGCCGCGGCCCGCGCGGTGGCGGACCAGATGCGCGCGCGGCTCGAGCCGTTGCAGGCGCAGTCCGAAGCGTTGGGCCCGCCGCCCGAAGAGCCGGCGAACGAGCCCGCGGCGGTCGCGGAACGGCGCGGCGCGCTGAACGCCGAGATCGCCCAGGTCGAGGGGCGGATGCGGGCGGCGGAGCTCGCCGCCGCGCGCGCGGGCTCGTTGGTCGAGCAGCTGATCGACCGGCAGCGCTCGATTCTGACCGATCGGCTGCTCGGGC
Organism: uncultured Neomegalonema sp.; assembly: GCA_964491865.1. Classification (GTDB taxonomy): domain Bacteria; phylum Pseudomonadota; class Alphaproteobacteria; order Rhodobacterales; family Rhodobacteraceae; genus JBCBRF01. Next base: position 6,324 of record CAZBIG010000149.1, read on the forward strand.
GCGGACCGTCGCTGTTCGCCGGCGAAACCTGGCGTCAGGCCGCCCTCGATCTGGGCGCGTTGGCCGGCCGCGCAGCCGCCGGCGCCGCCGGGCTGGCCGAGTCCGTGCGGACGTCGGGGCGCGGGGGGCAGTTTTTATTCGCGCTGACCCTGCTGGTCGGCGTGCTGGCGGTCGGCCTGCCGCGACTGCGCGCCGCCATCGACGCGCTGATCGCGCGCTCGCGCGAAGCCGAGCAGCCGCACCGAGCCGTCGCGTTCGGGCTGGCGCTGCTGGCGCTGCGCGCGGCCCCGCCGCCTCTGGCGGCCTACGCGGTCGCGGCGCTGCTCGACGCCGTGGCGCGCTTAACCGGCCCCGCCTCGGTTTTGGTCTGGGGGCTCGCCCAGGCCGTCTTGATCCTCGCCGTCGCCTTCGCGCTGATCCGCTCGCTGTTCGCGCCGCGGGCGCCCGAGAGCCGGGTGCTGCCGGTGGACGACGGCGCGGCGCTGCTGGGCGCGCGCTATGCGTTGATCGTCGTCGCCGTGGCGGTCGTCGGCCGGGTCGTTTTCGACGTCGCCAACGCGGCCGACGCCTCGGCCGAGTTTCTGGCCGTGGTCACCGCGGCCGCCGGCGCTGTCGCGGCCCCGTTCCTGTACAGTCTCGCGCCGAAGCTCGCGCCGAAATTCGCGCCCCGGTCCGCCGCCGAGCCCTCGGAGGCGGCCGTCGGCGACGAGGAGGAGAGCGAGGAGGAAGGCGATCTGCGAGGAAGCCTGTCGGCGATCGCGCGCTTTTTGTTGCGCGCGGTCGCGCTGGCGATCCCGATCGCGGCGCTGCTCGACTATTTCGCGCTTGCGCAGTTCCTGCTGGAGCGCGCCGCCGTGACGGCCGGCCTGATCGCCGTGCTGGGGCTGGTGTTCGTCGCGACCTTGCGGCTGCTCTACGCGGCGCGCCCCGAGCCCGCGCTCGGGTCCG
>CAZBIG010000150.1:0-4893 GCA_964491865.1 uncultured Neomegalonema sp.
TGATGATCCGCAGAACTTCAAGACCGGCGATCCGACCGGCGTCCTTGGTCGCCTGACGCTGGGCGTCGTCGAAATAGGCCGGAACCGTGATGACCGCTTGGTTCACCGTCTCGCCGAGATAGCTCTCTGCGGTCTCTTTCATCTTTTGCAGAATGAAGGCCGAGATCTGGCTGGGCGAATAGCGGTCGCCCTGCACCTCGACCCAAGCGTCGCCGTTGCCGCCTTCGACAATGGCGTAGGGCACCATTTTCTTGTCTTTTTCGACCGTCGGATCGCCGTACCGGCGGCCGATCAAGCGCTTCACCGCGAACAGGGTGTTTTCCGGGTTGGTGACGGCCTGACGCTTGGCCGGCTGACCCGTCAGGCGCTCGCCGTCCGGCGTGAACGCGACCATCGACGGCGTCGTGCGGGCGCCCTCGGCGTTCTCGATGACGCGCGGTTGGGCGCCGTCCATGATGGCGACGCAGGAGTTGGTGGTACCGAGGTCGATCCCAATGACTTTAGGCATAGAGGTCCTCTTGTTGGCGAATATCGGCGAGATCCGGACACGGCCTCTCGCACGCTTCCCGATGGCCGTCCGCGCAGGGACGCCGGACGAGATCCTCCGCGGATATAGGGGGGCGGCAAGGTGGCGCAAGCCGGACGTGTCGCAGAGCGCGCGGCCGCGGCGCAGGGGGGCGCGGCTCGCCCCGGTCGGCTGCGCCCAGGCCGGGGCCCGGCCGTCGTGACGGCCGCGACGGAGCTCCGCGTGGCGGGGGCGCCCGAGGGCCTGCGCTGGCTGCCGGGGTTTCTCGGGCTCGCGCGCCAGACCGCGTTGGCCGAGAGCGTCCGCGCGATCGCCGAGGCGGCCCCGTTCGTCCGGCCGACGGCCCCCTGGGGCAAGCCCTTGTCGGTGCGCATGACGAGCGCCGGCGCCTATGGCTGGGTGACCGACCGGCGCGGCTATCGCTATGAGCCGAGCCATCCCGAGACGGGCGCCCCCTGGCCCGCGCTGCCGGACGCGTTCCTGGCGGTTTGGCGCGAGGCGGCCCCCGACGCGCCGGGAGAGCCCGACAGCTGCCTGGTCAATCACTACGTCGGGTCGGCGCGGATGGGGCTGCACCGAGACGACACCGAGCGGGATCCGAGCTATCCGGTGGTCTCGATCTCGCTGGGCGATCCGGCGACCTTTCGCGTCGGCGGCCTGCGACGGCGAGACCCGACCCGGTCGATCACGCTCGGTTCAGGCGACGTGCTGGTGATGAGCGGCCCCGCGCGTCTGGTTTATCACGGCGTCGACCGCGTGAAGGTCGGCGGCTCGACCTTGTTGCGGAGCGTCGGTTTTCCCGAGGGCGGCCGGCTCAATCTGACGCTGCGGCGCGCGTTCTGAGGGAGACGGCGCGGCCCTCAAGCCTGCGACCGGGCCGGGGCCGGCGACCTCCGCCGTCCGCGAAGGCCTGGTCCGCGCGGCGGCTCAGCCTTGCGGCGCGTCCGGCGCTTTGGCGACGCCGACCATGGCGGGGCGCAACAGCCGATCCGCAATCATGAAGCCGGTCTGCATGGTGTCGACCACGCATCCCGGAGCGATCTCGGCGGTCGGGGCCTCGTACATCGCCTGATGCCGATTGGGATCGAACCGGTCGCCCGCCTCGGGCGCGATCGGCGTGATGTCGTGCTTCGCGAACGCGTTCAGCAGTTCCTTGAGCGTGAGCGACACGCCGTTGAAAAAGCCGGGCTCTTTTTCCTGCAGCTCGGGGCTCGCATGTTTGAGCGCCTGGGCGAGATTGTCGTGGACGGTCAGCACGTCCCGCGCGAGCTTGGTGCCGCCGAAAGTCTCGGCGTCTTTTCGGTCGCGCTCGGCGCGCTTGCGGGCGTTCTGCAAATCCGCCGCGGCGCGCAGCAATTGATCGTTCAGCGCCGCCACCTCGGCTTCCAGCGCGGCGATGCGCGCGTCCCGCGGGTCGGTTGCGGCCCCGTTCGGCGACGCCGGCTCGGTCGCCGTCGCGGCGGCCGCCGGCGTCTCTCGCGGCTCGGCTTGCGCCTCTTCGTCGAACGACGCGAACGCCTCGTCGAGCGTGGAGCGCTCGCCGGACGGCGTCGCCGACGGCCCGTCGGTCGCCCCTTGGGTCGCCCCTTGGGTCGCGCCTTGAGCCCCCTCTTGGGGCCCTCCGTCGGACGAACGCGCGTTCTCAGCTTTCGGCTGTCCGGTGTCGGACATGGTCATCCTCCGTTGGCGCCGCCGCGGCCGAGCATCAGCCGGCCCACGAGCTTCGCCGTGTAATCCACGATGGGCACGATGCGGCCGTAGTTCATCCGGGTCGGCCCGATGACGCCGATCGCGCCGATCACTTGAGCGTCCGCGTTCATATACGGCGAGATGATCAGAGAGGAACCGCCCATCGAAAACAGCTTGTTTTCCGCGCCGATGAACACGCGCACGCCCTCGCCCGCCGCCGCCAGGTCGATCAGCTGCGCCAGGTCCTGCTTGGTCTCGAGATCTTCGAACAGCCGCCGCATGCGGTCGATGTCGCGGCCGAGGTCGGGATCGCCGAGCAGATTGGCGCGCCCTCGCACGATCAATCGGTCCGGCGCGGCGGCGTCCCCCGAGGCGCCTTGTGACCAAATCGCCACGCCGGCGTCGACCAAGCGCCCCGCGATGTCGCCGACTTCCCGGCGACGCTCGTCGATATCGGCCTGGAGCGCGCGCCCGGCTTCGCCGAGCGTCTTGCCGCGCAGGCGCGCGTTCAGATAGTTCGCCGCCTCGCGCATCGCCGACGGGGTCAAGCCCTGCGGCGCGTCGATCAGCCGGTTTTCGATCGAGCCGTCTTCCTTCACCAGCACCACGAGGGTCTGCGCGTCGGACAGCGACACGAAATCGATGTGCTTGATGGGCGCGTCGTCCTTCGGGGCGAGCACCAGGCTCGCAGCGCTCGACAGGCCCGACAGCAGCGACCCGGCTTGATCAAGCAGCGCCTCGACCGACCCCGATTCCTCGCGGCGGCCGAGGCCATGCTCGATGGTCTCGCGCTCGTCGCTCGACAGGCCGCCCACCTCGAGCAAACCGTCGACGAACAGACGCAACCCGTGATGCGTCGGCAGGCGGCCGGCGCTGACATGCGGGCTGTCGAGCAGGCCCAACTCTTCGAGATCCTGCATCACGTTGCGGATCGAGGCCGCCGAAAGCTTTTTCGACAGCTGTTTAGACAAGGTGCGAGAGCCGACGGGCTCGCCGGTTTCGAGATAGGTTTCGACCAGCCGCCGAAAGATTTCTCGGCTTCGGGCGTTCAGATCCGTCAGGGTCGCAAGGGAGTCGGACATTCGGTTTTCAAGGCGATCCGCCAGCGTGCGCGAAATTGATAGCTAAGGACAACCGAGGGTTCGGTCAAACGCGGCCGTGCTGGACTTCGGACCGAACGGCCGGCTATGCGGTGCGCCGGTTTCATCCGGCTCGGTCTCCGGGCCCCAGCTGAGGAGGCGCCGATGCGCCCGTCCGGCCGCGCCCCCGACGAGATGCGTCCCATCTCGCTCGAGACCGGCGTCTCGAAGCACGCCGAAGGCTCGTGTCTGGCCAAGTTTGGCGACACCCACGTGCTGTGCACCGCCAGCCTCGAGGATAAGCCGCCGGCCTGGCTGCGGGGGTCGGGGCTGGGCTGGGCGACGGCCGAGTACGGCATGCTGCCGCGCAGCACCCACAGCCGAAACCGGCGCGAGGCGACGGCCGGCAAGCAAGGCGGCCGCACCCAAGAGATCCAGCGCCTGATCGGCCGTTCGCTGCGCGCGGCGCTCGATCGACCCGCGCTCGGCGAGCGCCAGATCCTGATCGATTGCGACGTGCTGCAGGCCGACGGCGGCACCCGGACCGCGGCCGTCACCGGCGGGTATGTGGCGCTCTATCAAGCGCTGCAGGCGCTTCACAAAGCCGGAGACGTCAAGTTCCTGCCGGTCGACGGCGCGGTGGCCGCCGTGTCGTGCGGGATCGTAAACGGCGCCGCGGCGCTGGATCTCGACTATGCCGAGGACGGGGCCGCCGAGACCGACGCGAATTTCGTGATCAAGGACGACGGCCGGCTGGTCGAAGTGCAGGCGTCGGCCGAGGGCGCGCCTTTCACCGAGGCCGAGCTGACCGAGATGCTGTCCCTGGCGCGCAAGGGCGTCGCCGAGCTGATCACGGCGCAGAAGGCCGCGCTCGGCCTATGATCGCCGGGTTCGGGTTCGGGTCCGGGTCGGGGGCCGATCACTGAGGAGGAGCCGATGACGCGCCCGATCGACTGGTCCGCGGGCCGACTCGTGGTCGCCAGCCACAATCCCGGCAAAGTGCGCGAGATCGGCGCGCTCCTCGGCCCGCGGCTCGACCCGCTCGGGGTGCGCGTCGTCTCGGCGGCCGAGCTGGGCCTGCCGGCGCCGGACGAAACCGAGACCAGTTTCGAGGGCAACGCGCTGATCAAAGCTCGCGCGGCGGCGCGCGCCGCGGGCCTGCCGGCGCTCGCCGACGACAGCGGGCTCGAGATCGACGCGCTGGGGGGCGACCCCGGCGTGCGCACCGCCGACTGGGCCGAGACCCCCGACGGGCGGGATTTCAGCGTGGCGATGGCCCGAGCCCATGAACGCCTGACCGCGGTCGAGGCGGCCGAGCCGTGGACCGCGCGCTTCGTGTGCGTGTTGGCCTTGGTCGCGCCGGGCGGGAACGAAATCGTCCGTCGCGGCGTGATCGCGGGCCGCGTGGTTTGGCCGCCGCGCGGCGCGCAGGGTTTCGGCTACGACCCGATGTTCGTGCGCGACGGCGAGACCGAGACGTTCGGCGAGATCGGGCCGGAGCGCAAACAGGCCCGCGACCATCGCTCGGACGCGTTCGCGCAGCTCTCGCGGGCGGCGTTCGCGGCGTGAGCCGGTCCCGAGACGGCCGCGACGCGGCGG
>CAZBIG010000150.1:4993-7265 GCA_964491865.1 uncultured Neomegalonema sp.
CTCGCGGGCGGCGTTCGCGGCGTGAGCCGGTCCCGAGACGGCCGCGACGCGGCGGATAAAAGGGAGGGCGCGGCATGACCCGCCGACTGATATCGACCGGATCGCCTTTCGAGACGAAGATCGGCTATTCGCGCGCGGCAACTCAGGGGCCGTGGTGCTGGGTCGCGGGCACGACCGGGTACGACTACGCCGCGATGCGGATGCCCGAGAGCGCCGCGGAGCAGACCCGGAACTGCCTGGCGACGATCGAAAAAGCGCTCGGCGAAGCCGGGTTCGCGCTCTGCGACGTGGTGCGCGCGCGGTACTACCTCGCCTCGATGGAGATCTACGACGAGGTCGTGCCGGTGCTTGGCGCGGCTTTCGGCGACATCCGACCGGCGGCGACCATGGTGATCGCCGGGCTGACCGCCCCCGAGATGAAGATCGAGATCGAGGTGGACGCCTATCGACCGGATGCCGGATGAGCGCGCCGTCCGGCCCCGTCGGCTTGACCCGGCCGCCGCCGCGGCCGAGATCCGCGGCATGAGCGCAAGTCTTTCTCCGAGCGCGGATCCCGTCGCCCCGCCGTCGTCGCGACCGCCGGACTGGCGCGCCGGCGGGTTCGGCGTGTACGTGCACTGGCCCTTCTGCCAGGCCAAATGTCCGTATTGCGACTTCAACAGCCATGTCTGGCGCGCGGTCGACCAGCGGGCGTGGCGCGACGCGCTGGTCGCCGAGCTTCGCGCCGCGCACGCCGGAACCGACGACCGCCGGGCCGACACGCTGTTTTTCGGCGGCGGCACGCCGTCGCTGATGACGCCTGATACGGTGGCGACGCTGATCGACGCGGTCGACGGGTTGTGGGGCCTGTCGCCGGGGGCGGAGATCACGCTCGAGGCCAATCCGACCAGCGTCGAAGCCGCGCGCTTCCGCGGATACCGCGCGGCGGGGGTCAATCGGGTCTCGATCGGGGTCCAGGCGCTGAACGATCGAGATCTGAAGGCGCTTGGCCGACTGCATTCGGCCGCCGAAGCCCGGGCCGCGATCGCGCTCGCCCGCGAGACGTTCGAGCGGATGAGCTTCGATCTCATCTACGCGCGCGCGGGTCAGACCCGCGCCGCCTGGGCCGCCGAACTGCGCCAGGCGATCGGTCTCGCCGCGGATCACCTGTCGCTCTACCAGCTGACCATCGAGCCCGGAACGCCGTTCCACGCGCTCCAGGCCGCCGGAAAGCTGACGACGCCGGAGGAGACGCTCGCGGCCGCGCTTTACGAAGAGACGCAAGCGGTCTGCGCGGGGGCCGGATTGCCGGCCTATGAGATCTCGAACCACGCCGCGCCGGGGGCGGAGAGCCGGCACAACCTCGTCTATTGGCGCTACGGCGACTATGCGGGGGTCGGGCCGGGGGCCCATGGGCGCGTGACCGACGCGACGGGGCGCTGGGCGACGCGGACCGTGAGCGATCCGGCGGATTGGCTGGCGCGGGTGCGCCAGACGGGCTCCGGGGGCGCGCCCGCCGAGCCGGTCTCGGCCCGAGAGCAGGCCGAAGAGATGCTGATGATGGGCTTGCGGCTCGCCGAGGGCGTGTCGATCGCGCGGTTCGCCCGTCTGAACGGCGCGGTCTGGCCCGCCGCGACGCTCGATCCGCTGGTCGAGGCCGGCGTCGTGGCGATCGACGGGGATCGGCTGAAGGCGACAGCGGCCGGCCGTCCGGTGCTGAACGCGGTGCTGCGGGCGCTGCTGGCCTGATGTCGCCGGACGCGACCGCGCGCCCGTCTCCGAAGCGCGGGGTGTTGGTGGGGGCTTGGCCTCAAGCCTCGGTGTCGAGCGCCTTCAGCCGGTAGAGCGCGTCGAGCGCGTCGCGGGGGGTCATCGCGTCGGGATCGAGCGCGTCGAGCGCCGCGCGCAGCGGGTCCGGCGGCTCCGGCGCTTGGGCGTCGGCGGCGGCGAACAACGGCAGATCCTCGACCAGCCGCGCGGCCCGAGCGGCCGGGCCTTCGTCGCCGCGCTCGAGCGTCTCGAGCAGCGTTTTGGCGCGATCGACGACCGCCGCCGGCATGCCGGCCAGCCGCGCCACCTGAACGCCGTAGGAGCGGTCCGCCGCGCCGGGCTGGATCTCGCGCAGAAAAACGACGCGCCCCTTCCATTCGCGAACCGCGACGGTCGCGGGCTTCAATCCGGGCAGGCGCTCGGCCAGCGCGGTCAATTCGTGGTAATGCGTCGCGAACAGCCCGCGGCAGCGATTGCGCTCGTGCAGATGCTCGAGCGTCGCCCAGGCGATCGACAGCCCGTC
>CAZBIG010000151.1:0-7245 GCA_964491865.1 uncultured Neomegalonema sp.
GACCTGTCGACGCCGCGGCCGTAATTCGGCTTTCCAGGTCTGCGACCGGGGTATCGCTGGTGCCTGTGCGCCACGCGCTGGGACGAAGCGTGGCGCGCCGGGGTCGCGCCGAAAGTGCGGCTGACCGCGACCCATAAGCGAACGCTCGAGACCGTGCCGCTCGAGGCGCTGAAGGCGGCGGCGATCGATCTGTCCTGAGACGCGCCCCGGCCGCTCGGCGAGCGGTCAGCCGTCGGCCACCGGCCCGGAGATCAGGTTCTCTCGGTAGAGCGCGTCGAGATCGAGCCCCCCCTCGGGGCGCCAGGCGCGGATCGCCGCGATCTCGGCCGCAAGTCGCGCTTCGGCGGCGCGCCTGAGGCGCACCGCCTCGGCCGGCGACACCGCGTCGAACCGGATCGCGTCGCCGGGGCGCGCGCGCCCCAGCGCCGGCGTGTCCGCCCCGATCACGGTGGCGATTTTCGGATACCCGCCCGAGGTCTGACGATCGGCGAGCAACACGATCGGCAGACCCGAGCCCGGCACTTGAACCGATCCCTCGGCGACGCCGTCCGACACGATGTCGTGGCCGTCCTTCAGCGCAAGCCGCGCCGCCGCCCCGTCGCCGGCGTCCTCCGGCGGGACCAGCCTCAGCCCCATCCGATCGGCGTCGCGGCTCACCCGCCAGTCGGTCGACAAAAACAGCGCCACCGCCTCTTCGGTGAAGCGGTCGTCCTGCGGCCCGAGCACCACCCGCGCGCGGCCGGCCCAAACCGGTTCGTCCAAGCGCGTGAGCGCGCGCTCGGGGCCGCCCGGGGCCGCAGCGCCGACGGGAACGCGATCGCTCGCCCTCAGCGGCCGTCCGTCGACGCCGCCCAGACGGCTGCGGGCGTAGGTCGCGCGCGAGCCGAGGATCGGCGGCGTGGCGATCCCGCCGGAGACGGCGAGATAGGCGGTGGCGCTCCGGCCCCGAAGCGGCCCCGTTCTCAGCCGATCGCCGTCGTTGAGCGTGAAGCTGCGGCCGGCCCCGACGTCTTCGTGGGATCCGTCCGCCCGCTCCAGCCGCATCAGAACCGTCGCGCCGGCGAGGGCGGCGCGGATGGGCCCGCCCGAGGCGCGCAAGCTTGGGCCGAGATAGCGGATCTCGAGCGCCGCGGCCCCGGGCTCGGCACCCGCCAACGCGTTGGCGAGACGAAGCGCGTCGCGATCGAGCGCCCCCGCGGCCGGCGCGCCGTAGCGCATCAATCCCGGCCGGCCGAGATCCTGGACCGTGGTGGCGGGACCCGGATCGATGATCTCGAGCGCCAAGGCCGGCGTCGGGCGCGAGGCGGCGCGCGGAGCCGGGTTCCCGGTCGGGTTTCGGGGCGCCGGCGAAGTCATGGTCCGCCCGTCGTCCGCGCCGCGCGATCGGCCGCGCCCAAAACGCCGCCCCGCGGCGCGGCTTCGGGCTCGGGCCGCCACTCCCCCGCGTCGGCGGCGGCGCGCAACCGCTCGAAGCGCCGACCGTCGATCGGCTCGAAGCGGACCCGGTCGCCGGGGGCCAACAGCGCCGGCGGCTCGGCGCTTGGATCGAACAGAGGCGCCGGCGAGCGGCCGATCAGGCGCCATCCGCCAGGGCTTTCGGCCGGATAGATCACCGTCAGACCGACCGCGACGCCGACCGAGCCCGCCGGGGCCCGCAGCCGCGGATCGGCCAAACGCGGCAGCCGCAGCGGCGCGGGCAGATCGCCCAGATACGGGCAGCCGGGCAGGAAGCCGAGCATGTAGACGACATGGCTGCGATCGACATGCAGATCGACCAGCGCCGACGTCGACAGCCCGGCCGCCGCCGCCGTCTCGGCGAGATCGGGCGCGCAGCCGCCCTCATAGCAGACGGGCAGCCGCCACGACCGGCCGGGCGCGCGCGCTTCGGGGCGCGCCGCCGCCGCCAGGGGCCGAAGCGCCGCGATCAGCGCCGCGTGATCCGTCGCCAGCGGATCGAACCGCACGAACAGCGCGCGGAAGCTCGGCGCGGTCTCGACGATCCCGCCGATCGCGCCCGCCGCCGCCGCCTCGGCCACCGCTGCATCGAGGGCCAGCACTTGCGCGCTCAACGCCGGATCGACCGCGTCGCCGAACTCGACCGAGAGAGCCGCGTCGCCGCAGGGCGAAAATCGAGGGGCCGCGTCCGCCATGCCCCAAGCCTAGGCGCGGTCGCCGGATCGGTTCAAGCTCTCCGTCCGGCCTGGGCGACGTCGCCGGCGCGCTTCGGGCCACATTGCGGAGGCTTTCAAGATGAAGATCAATTTGAACGCGGATATGGGCGAAAGCTTCGGGGCCTACACGCTGGGCGACGACGCGGCTCTGCTCGAGATCGTCGCGACGGCCAACATCGCCTGCGGATTTCACGGCGGCGATCCGAGCGTGATGCGCCGAACCATGGCGGCCGCAGCGGCCAAGGGCGTGTCGGTCGGCGCGCATCCGAGCTTCGACGACTTGGCCGGCTTCGGCCGGCGGCGGATCCGCATGGCGCCCGAGGCGCTCGAGGATCTGGTGGTCTATCAGATCGCCGCGGCCGAGGGCGTGGCCCGGGCGGCCGGCGCGCGGCTGACCCATGTGAAGGCGCACGGGGCCCTCAACAACATGGCGTCGGTCGAACGCGGCTACGCGGACGCGATTTGCCGCGCGGTGCGCGCCGTGGATCCGACCCTGCTGCATCTGGTCTCGCCTGGGACGGCGCTCGAGGCGGCGACGCTGGCGCACGACCTGCCGATCGCGCTGGAAGCCTTCATCGATCGAGCTTACGAGGCGAACGGCGTGCTGACGCCGCGATCCGAGCCCGGCGCGCTGATCGTCGATCCGGCGGCGGCGGCGGCGCGGGCGCTGGCCCTCGCCCGCGACGGCGTCGTGATCGCCCGCACCGGCGAGCGGCTCGCGATGCGGGTCGATTCGCTCTGCGTGCATGGCGACGGGCCCACGGCGGTCGCGGCCGCCCGCGCGGCGCGCGCCGCGATCGAAGCCGCCGGGATCGAGATCGCGGCCCTGCCCCAGACGGTCGCGGCGGCCCGCGCGCCCTGACCCCGCCCCGGGCGTCCCAGGTTTCGGTCTGCGCCGCGTCTCAGCCTCGCCGAGCGCTGTTCGCCGGCCGCGCCAGCGCGCGGCCGAGGCGGGTCGGCACGCGTTTGACGAACAGCTGACGCGGTCCGGGTCCGACGCCCGGCCCCGGCGGCCCGGCCGGCGCGAAGCCGAGCGCGCCGTAGAACCGCACCGCTTCGGCCAACCTCGGATCGGTGTGCAGCGTCACGGCGGGCAGGCACAGGTCGGACGCCAGGCGCTCGACCGCGCCGATCAGCGCCCGCCCGACCCCGCGCCGCCGAGCGCCGGGCGCGACCGCCAGCGTTTCGACATACAGCGCGCCGTCGAGAACCAGCGGCGCCCGCAGAGCCGCGCCGCCGCCCGCCCGGCCGCCGAGCGCCGCTCCCCGCGCTGGTCCCGAAGCCGGGCGCGGCTTCAGCGCGGCGAAGCCGCCCACCGCGGCGGTCGGCAGACCCAGCGCGGCCGACGGGCCCGCGTCCAATTCGGCTAACAGGGCGCAGCGCTCCTCGAGCGCCGCGTCGAAGCTGGCGCGCAGCGGGCTCGGCCGATAGCCGAGCGACCGCGCCACCGGCTCGAAGGCGGCGGCGCACAGGCGCGCGACGGCCGCGGCGTCGGCGGGCGCGCCCGGTCTGATCCGAAGCGCGGTCATCTCGCGCGACCTGGGGGCGACGACACGAAACATCTCATCGCGCAACGATGGCCGAAGCGGATCGGCGCCGCAAGCGCCTCGGACGCGACCGCGATCGCCGCCGACGGCCCCGCCCCTCGACGGCCCCGCCCCTCGACGACGCCGCGCCGCGCCCGCCGCTCAGGCCGCCGCGGACACCGGCGCGCCCCCGCAGGAGCCGCCCAAGATCAACGCGGCCGGTCCCGTCTCGCGCCCCTGTTCGGGCCGGATCTCGGCGAGCAAACGCGCCGCGAGATCCGCGCGAACCGGACGTGCGACCGTCAACCCGTCGGTCGGCGCGCCGAACGCGATCACGCTCAGATCGCCGCCCGGCGCGCGATCGAGACGGCGCGCCGCCGCCAACGCGTTGAGGCCGGTCTCGACGTCCCAGGCGATCAGCGCGTCCGGGGGCGTGGGAGACTGCAGCGCGCGCTCGGCGGCCCCGGCCCCTCGGATCCAGAGCTGCCCTTCCCAGGGGACCCCGGCCTCGGACAGGGCGTTCCGGTAGGCCCGCGCCCGCGCTTCGGCCTCGGGCGCGTCATGGGCGCCGCCGACCAGAACGAAGCGCCGCCGACCGAGCGCCAACGCGCGCTCGACCGCGAGACGCATCGCCGCGGCCTCGGGGCCGACGGCTGCGCCGGCGGACGGGGCCGCGCGCGCCTCGTCGGGGTCGATCAGCAGCGCCGCCGCGCCCGCCGCGCGCAACGGCTCGAGCGCCGCATCGGCCGCCTCCGGCGCCACCGCGTTCGGCCTGAGCAAAATCGCGCCTTCAACGGCGCGGCCGGCGAAATCCGCGATGATCTCGGCCGCGCGGGCGGCCGACCCGCGGTGAAAGGCCGTCAGCACCGCGCAGCCCGCTTCGGCGAAGCGCCGCTCGAGCGCGTCGAGCAGCGCCGCGTCGACGCGCGGCGCGTCCAGCGCCAGACCGATCACCCCGGTCCGGCCGTTCCGCAGCGCGCCCGCCGCGGCGTTGTAGAGATAACCGCCCTCGGCGGCGGCGGCCTTGACGCGCGCGCGCGTCTCAGGGGCGACCAGCGGATCGTCGCGGAGCGCCATCGACACCGTGGCCGGCGACAGGCCGAGGGCCTTGGCGATCTGACGCTGCGTGAGCCGCCCGCCGCTGCGCGCCGCCGCGCCGGAGGACGTCGCGTTCGGCGTCGGGTTCGGCGTCGGGTTCGGGGCCGCCCGCTCGGCGCTGACGGCGATCGGGCGATCTGCGGTCTTGGCGCTCGCGTCGCCGCGTCCCGCCTGCTCGGCGCGCTCAGGCTCAGGCTCGGGCGCGGCGTCCGCCCCGCAGGCGGGCGACAGATCCGGTTCGAGGGCGGACGGCCAGCGCTCCGGCGCGCTCTCAGGGCTTGGCGCGGCGGCCTCGGCCGGCGCATCCGAGACGGAGTCCGGAAGCTCGGCCCGAGTGTCGGCTTTGGTGTCGGCCCGGGTGTCGGCTTGGGTGTCGGCTTGGCTCTCGGCTTGGCTCTCGGCTCGGCTTTCAGCTTGGCTCTTGACGTCGCCGGCGGATCCGCCAGAGGGCCCGGGGGCCGGGCGCGCCGCGGGCGCCGTCGCGCGCGCCGGACCGATCCGCTCGGGCGGCAACTGCTCTTGTCCTTGGGACTGCTCGGCGGTGATCCGGTTCAACTCGGCGAGCCGCTGAAAAAAAACGTCGAACACGCCCCGTCTCCTCTCGTTCAAAGGTTTGAACGCGAGGCTAGGCGTTAGATCTTAACGCCGCGTTGCCGCGGTCGCGGCGCGCAGACAGGCTGTTAAGGCGCGCCGGCGGTCAACACGCCGGGCAGCGCGCCGGGCTCGGCGGACTCTTTCAACCAGCGCCAGACATAGGGCGCATAGGAGCGAAAACAGACGAGTTCGAACCGCTCCGGCTGCGCGTCGGTCTGCCAGAACGCGACCGCCACCTGAGCCAGCCGCGTGCGCCGCAGATCTCCCGGGCCGAACACGGCCGCATGGAGATCCACGGGCGCGCCCTTGGCCAACACCTCTCGCGCGCCCGGCCCCGTCAGCCGAAACCGCGCGCGCGCGTCGGACGCCACTTCGACCAGCCGCGGCGCCTCGCCGAGCGCCTCCTCGAGCCGCGCCGCGACGGTCGCCGCCTCGGCGTAGGCGCAGAGCAACATCAGCTCGTCCGGCGCCATCCAGAGCGCCGCCCGCTCGGGATCCTCGCCAAAGGTCGCCTTTCGCGGGGCCGGCGCAGCGACGCCGAGCGCCGCCTGCACGGCCGCCCCGACCGCGGGATCGGCGAGATCCGCTTTGAGCGTCACCATGCCGGACAGCGGCGCCTCCTCGAGCCGCGCCGCCAAATCGGTCGCCCCCGCAAGCCCCGCCATCGCCGTCTTCGCCAGCGCGAGATCCGCACTCTCGGTCGTCAAAGCCATCCGCGCTCTCCGGTTCGCGTCGTTCGCGCGCGCCTCACAGGTTCTGCCGGGCGTTGTCGGGGTCGTAGAACACCGGATCGACCACCTTCGCCCGCATCGTCACATCCTTCGCCGTCGAGAAGCTCAGCGTCTCGCCCAAGCGTTCGGGCCCGCGGCGGATCAGCGCCAGCGCGATCCCGCGACGCAGCGTCGGAGACCAATAGCTCGAAGTGACATGACCAATGGTCTGGGGTTTGCCGTCCTTGCGGACGCCCTCGACCGCATGCGCCGCGTGCGGCAGCACGTCGGACGGGTCTTCGGTCAGCAGGCCGACCAGGCGCTTGCGGTTCGGATCGGTCAGGAACGGCCGCTGCAGCGCGCGCCGCCCGATGAAGTCGGCTTTTTTCTTCGACACCGCCCAGCCGAGATTGAGATCATGCGGCGTGACCGTGCCGTCGGTCTCGTCGCCGATCATGATGAAGCCCTTCTCGGCCCGCATCACATGCAGCGCTTCGGTGCCGTACGGCGTGATCCCGTGTTCGGCGCCGGCTTCTGCGACCGCCTCCCACAGCGCGCGCCCGAACCCGGCGGGCGTCGCGATCTCGAACGACAGCTCGCCGGAGAACGAGATCCGGTGGACCCGCGCCGGGCACCCGGCCAGCGCGCCGTCGACAAAGCCCATGAAGGGCAGCGCCTCGGCCGACAGGTCCATCGACGGCGCCAGCGCGGCCAGCACCGCGCGCGCCTTCGGCCCCGCCACCGCGATCTGCGCGTATTGCTCGGTGACGTTGAGGGTGAAGACCTTCAGATCGTGCCATTCGGTCTGCAGCCATTCCTCGAGCCAGGCGTGCACCCGGTCCGATCCGCCCGACGTTGTGTGGCAGAGGAACTTGTCGTCGGCGAGCCGCACCACCACGCCGTCGTCGAACAGAAAGCCGTTGTCGTTGCACATCAGCCCGTAACGGCAGCGGCCGACCTTCAACGTCGACATCATGTTGGTGTAGTCGCGGTCGAGGAAGCGGCCGGCATCCGCGCCGGAGACGACGATCTTGCCGAGGGTGGAGGCGTCGAGGAGGCCCACCGCCTTGCGCGCGTTCAGGACCTCGCGGCGGACGGCGGCTTCGCGGCTCTCCCCGGCGCGGAGGAAGGCGTAGGGGCGCTGCC